>CALGGE010000067.1 GCA_937916125.1 uncultured Elusimicrobia bacterium
GATATAAAAAAAATCGGCAGAAATGACCCTTGCCCTTGCGGCAGCGGAAAGAAATATAAAAAATGTTGCGGAGCTTAGTTGCGAATTGCGGAGCTTATTTTTTGTCGTTTTAAGGATTTTAATGAAACAATTAAAATTTTTATTTTTATCAATAGTTTCCGGTATTCTTCTTGCTTTGTCCTTTCCGAATTTTGATTTTTTTTATCTTGCTTTTTTTTCGTTTATTCCGGTGATATATGTTGCATTATCAAATGATTTAAAAAAATCTTTGTTTTACGGTTTTTTGTTCGGACTGTCTTTTTGGTCGGTGTCGTTGTACTGGATGTTTCCGTTCATTAAATTTAATACCGGTTCTGTGCAGGCTGCAATAACGGCAGGTCTTTTATGGTGTTATTTGGCAATATATTTTTCGGTATGGACGGGTATTGTAAGTTTTTTACGAAAAAAAAGTAAACCTTTAATAATAAGTTTTTTTGCGGCATTTTTGTGGGTGGTATCTGAATATGTAAGGACATATTTTTCCGCAGGGTTTGCATGGAATTTTGTCGGGTACGGTCAGGCTCAATTTACAAATTTTATTCAAATTTCGGATATTCTCGGTGTTTCGGGAATATCCTTTTTAATTGTTTTTATAAATATGCTTTTATTTCATTGGATAAGAAAGCCGAAAGACGTTAAATATCTTTTTATTGCGATAGCGGTTTTTTCTGCGGTGTATTTATACGGTTATACAAAGATACGGGAATATCCTGCGGATTACGGCAACGAATTATCCGTAGGCGTCGTACAGCCAGACATTGATCAATACAAAAAGTGGGATCCGTCATACGGGAAACAATTTTTATCTTCCGTAAACAATGATTTAAAATTTTTTAAAGGTAAAAAATTATCTCTTATTGTTTATCCCGAAACTTTTCTTACGGAATATTTTAATGACGATAAAAAATATAAAAATTTCATTAAACAATGTACTTCTCTCGCTCAAATAAATTTAATAGGTTCTGTTTATTACTACAACAATCTTGTGTATAATTCCGTTTTTGCTTTTGATAATAATGCACGAATTTTAGGCAGACACGATAAAAGTCATTTGGTTATCTTCGGAGAATATATTCCTTTCAGAGAAATTCTTGCAAAATATTTTGATATTTTTAATAACATGGGCGACTTTTCGAAAGGTATTGAAATGGATGTTTTTTATTCTGACAATATAAGCGTCGGAAGTACCATATGTTCGGAAAATTTCTTTCCGGAACGTTCAAGAGAGCTTGTTTGGAAAGGTGCCAAAATATTAACAAATCACACTAATGACGGATGGTTTCTTGATACGGCAGCTCCGTATCAGCATTTTGTTATGAATATTTTCAGAGCAATAGAAAACAGAAAAAATGTTATAGTTTGTGCAAACAGCGGTATATCCGCAGTGATAAATTGCAGAGGAGACGTTATAAGACAAACAAAGTTGAATAAAAGAATATTTTTTGTTTCATATGTATATCAAAACGACATTATAACTTTTTATGACAGACTTGGCTATTTGTTCCCGTATTTCAGTATATTTATGACACTGTTTTTATTGCTTTTGGTGCTTATTTAAGTGTATTTGTCGTCCCGATGTTCCGACGGATTTAATTAATTTTTATTATAATAAAGGAAAAAACATGGTAACGGAATTATCATTACGCGTTCAAACCTTAAGGAGGTCTCTTTGACATTGAAGGTAAAGTCAAAGAAATCGCACTGCTGGATAAACAGATAACATCGCCCGATTTTTGGAACGATCAAAGCAATGCCAAAAAGGTGATGCTTAAACATGACAATTTAAAAGATGTCGTTAATTCTTGGGAAAGCCTGAAAGCAAGGGTTGATTCTCTTGTCGAAATGGACGGTTTTCTTCGGCAGGAACACGACGAAGAACTTCTTGCGGAACTTGAAAAAGAAAAAATTAAGTTTGAAGCCGACCTTAAAAGTATGGAAACAAAAACGAAACTTTCCGGCAGGCACGATATGAATAATGCCATCGTTTCCGTTCATGCAGGAGCCGGCGGAACGGAATCCTGCGACTGGGCACAGATGCTTGTCAGAATGTATTCGAGGTGGGCGGAAAAAAAAGGTTTTGAGTTTTCTACCGTGGATATTTTGGACGGCGACGAAGCCGGGATAAAAAGTATCACTTTTATGATAAAAGGTAAATATGCTTACGGCTTAATGCAGGCTGAAATCGGCGTTCATCGTTTGGTTCGTATTTCGCCTTTTGATGCCAACAAACGTCGTCACACATCTTTTGCAAGTGTCGATGTAATACCGGAAGTTGACGACGATATAGATATCGTAATAGAAGAAAAAGATTTAAGAATAGATACATACAGGTCCACCGGTGCGGGCGGACAGCATGTCAACACCACCGATTCCGCAGTCAGAATTACCCATCTTCCCACGAATATTGTCGCACAATCTCAAACCGAAAGAAGCCAAATAAAAAATAAAGCTACGGCAATGAAACTGCTGAAAGCAAAACTCTACGAGTTTGAACAGGAAAAACTCAGAAAATCTTATGAGAAACATTATGATGAGAAAGGCTTAATAGCGTGGGGCAGTCAGATACGTTCTTATGTTTTTATGCCTTATCAGCTTGTTAAAGATCACAGAACCGAATACGAAACATCTCAAGTTGAAAAAGTTATGGACGGAGAAATCGACGAATTTATTTCTTCATATTTAAATTGGAAATTGGAAAAGTCGCAAAGCGATTTTGGAAGATTGGAAGATTAGAGGATTAGAGGATTAGAAGATTGGATAAACTTTTCAACTGTTCAACTGTCGTTCTGTCATGCTGAGCTTGTCGAAGCATCTCGTCGTTGCCGTTCCGTCTGTCATTCCCGAGGTTTGTTGTCGGGAATCTCGCAGTTGCAGTTTGTCGTTGTCTTTGTCTTTGTCGTTCATTGTACATCATACATTGTACATTGTACATTGCAGTTAAGGAGGTTTTTCTATGGAATTTTTTTCTTTGTTTGTTGACGGAAAGGATGTTGATACGGGAAAATATGAATATTTTCCGTATTCGGATAATTATATTACCGACTTCAAAAAAACATTTCAAATTATGACCAAACTGAAAAAAGGCGAAACTCCCGAAGATGCCGATAAATATATATATGCCAAATACTGCGTCGGCGACAACGAACTTAACAGGAAAGCAATTGATGCCGCATACAAAGCAAGTAAAATAATGAGAGATATGCCCATAGCCAAAAGAAGAAAAATTCTTTACGATGTTCACAAACATTTAATGATAAACAGAGAAAAAATTCTCGAACTCCTTGCAATAGAAGGTCATCCCAAGAAACTTGCCGACTGGGAATTTTATGCAATGGATAATGCTTTCAGTAAGACGACTCTTGATTTGTTTAAAGACAGTATTTGGGAAGAAGCAGGTTCCATGTGCGATGAGAAAGTTTATCTTGTCAGAAAGCCCGACGGCGTAGTAGTGCTTGTCCCTCCAAAAAATGCCGCCGCAAGCAATTCTTTATCTGCGGCATATTGTTTTTTGGGCGGTAATGCCGTAATAGTTAAAGCTCCTTTGAAAGCTCCCGTGGCAACGCTTTTTGTTTGGAAAAATGTCATCGGTGCCGCTCTTAAAGAAAATGGTGCTCCCGACGGAATAATGAGTATCATAACGGGAAATTCCAAAGTTATAATGGATGAATGGTTAGAAAATCCTAAAGTCAACGATATATTTTTCTTCGGCGAAAGCGAAAACGGTTTAGAAATTGCCAAGCGTGCACATAATTTTAATAAAAAAGCAATTCTTGAACTTTCCGGAAATGACAATATGTTTGTTTGGGACGGTTGCGATGTTGACGGTGCGACGGATTCCGCACTTGATGCGTTTTTAGGCTCTACTCAAATTTGTATGCTTCCTAAAAATCTCATCGTTCATGAAAAAATATATGATGAGTTCAAAGAAAAACTTCTTGCCAAAGTTGCAGAGCTTAAGTTCGGGCTTCCGTCGAGCGAAGAAACATTTTTTACTCCGGTAGTAAAAATAAAAGAATGTCAGGAATTTTTGGACGATGCTTTAAGCAAAGGTGCCAAGCTTTTGTGCGGGGGAAAAAAAGTTGATCACACGGGAACTCCTACCGAAAGAGGCGTTTATTTTCAGCCTACTTTAGTTGAAATAGAAACTGATAATCCGCAAATGTTTGATATGAAAGTCATAAAAGAAGAAAATTTTTTCCCGGTTATACCTATAGTAAAAGTAAAATCGTCAAAGAAAATAAAAAAAGAAATGGATGCCGAAATATTTGCAAAAATGTTGGAAATAGCAAATAAAAACGAATACGGTTTAAGGGCTTCCGTATGGGTAAAATCTGCATTTTATACCAGACAATTTATGAAGTATATTGATAATTGTGCTCTTCTCAGGATAAATTCCCGTCATATAGCTTTTTCGTTATATCTTCCAGGTCAGGGTGGTGTCGGTAAAACTGGCGGTCCTTACGGAGAAGCAAGTTTCTTAGTTCAAAAAACTACACATTTACAGGGTATAAGTTTAACAAGATAATATGAATTATTATGCACTTTGTCCGTCAATAGTAGCAGCGTTTGTTTTAATGTTGGGTTTCTTCGTCCTGTTTAAAAACAGAAAAAACAGGCTGAACCTGATATATTTCTATTTGTCCGTATCGTTGTTTATATGGCTTCTGTTTTTTTCTTTAATGTATTGGAATACCGGCAAATATGAGCTTTCTTATCTGTTCGCAAAGTTCGGTTTTATCGGTGTTATTTTAACGCCTGTCTGTGCATTGCATTTTATTGCGGAATTTTTGGACAGCCGTCTGAAAAAATATGCCGTATATTTTTATTTGGCTACTATCCCGATGATAGTTTTAAATTTTTCGTCGCACCTTATATACAGCGGTTTAAGTTTAAATTTTTGGGGCTATTATCCGATAGCCGGCAAACTTTATTTCATTGCCGTATTTCAGTTCGTTTCCACTTTTTTTGTTGCGGCGGTAGTTCTTTTTAGATATTTCTTTAGCGAAAATATAAATCTGGTAAAAAAAGAACAGATAAAATATTTGATAATGGCATTTTCAATTGCACTTCTTGCATCAGGCGACTATATTATAAAATATCCGGGAATAAATTTCTATCCGTTCGGTTATATAGTTGTTATTTTCTTCAGCTTTTTAATGGCGTTAAATGCAATAAGAAATAATTTAATGGATATCAGGCTTGCCATTACGAAAAGCACCATATTTTTTGCCTTATATGTTATAGTACTCGGTATTCCCGTATATGCCGGTTTTATTTTGGAACAATGGGTCATTTCTTTTATTTTGGTGTTCTTTTTATCGTCTGTAGCTCCCGTTGTTTTAAGGGCTTTACAGAGAAAAGCCGAAAAAATTCTTCTTGCCGAACAGGATAAGTATCAGCAGCTTTTGATACAGGCTTCCAAAGGTATGATAGAACAGCACGAGATAAAAAAACTTTCTCAGCTTATCGTCAGAATAATAAAACAATCGGTAAAAATAAAATTTGTGGTCTTGTATATTTTTGACGAAGAGAAAAACTGTTTTTACAACATAGCATCAAGAGCAAGCGGAGACAAAAAATTCAATTCTGTTCAAATAAGCAGAGATAATCCTATAGTCAGATATATGAAATTCAAAAAATCTCCGTTTTTGTATTTCGGATTAAGAGATGTGTTGAAAAAAGGCTTTTCCGAAATATGTTCTGATATTAATTTGATAGTCCCGTCGATATTCAGGGACGAAGTTTTGGGTTTTCTTCTTTTGGGAGAAAAAGAAAATAAAACTTTGTATTCGGCAAAAGATATGGATTTGTTTAAAACTTTGGCAAATCAGGCTTCTCTTGCAATAGAAAATTGTTTCTTCCTCGAGAAATCCAAACACCAGCAGGAAAAACTTTTCGAAGCCGAAAAACTTGCTTCCATCGGCGGTATGGCCGACGGTATGGCTCATCAGATAAGAAACAGACTTAACAGTTTTAATCTTGCGGCGGAAACGCTTCAGTTTGATATAGATGATTTATCCGCGGCAGACAAATCTTTAACCGGGCAGACAGGCGTAAAAGACATAATAACTGATATGACTTCTATAATCACGTCGATAAAGAACAATGTCAAAAAAACAAACACCATACTTACGGGAATTTTAAATTTTGCCAAACATAAAGAATCCGATGCGGTCTTTGAATATTTTTCGTTAAAAGAAATTTTAAATGCGGCGATTCTTCTTGTTGAAGTAAAACATCATAAAGAAAAAATCCCCGTTACCGTGGATGTTCCCGATAACGATACCATATACGGAATAAAATACCAGCTTCAGGAAGTCTGCTTTAATTTTATTGATAATGCTTTAGAGGCAGTCGTTGAAAAGCAACAGCATTTGGCAAACAAATTCTTTAGCGATATTGAAGATAAAGATTTTGTTCCTAAAATAAACGTTTCTTTGGTTTTTACGGATAAAAACAGATATCAAATTATTTTCAAAGATAACGGTATAGGCGTAAAAGAAGAAAATAAACCGAAAATTTTCTCGGCATTTTTTACTACCAAGCCGTCGAGCAAATCGGGGTCGGGTATAGGTTCGTATGTTGCAAAGAGGATGGTTGTAGAAGCACATAAAGGAACAATAACTTTTGATTCCAAATACGGTGCGGGAACAACTTTTGTAATCACTCTCCCGATGTCCCAAAAAAACGAGTAGCGATTTTGGTTGAAGAGATGTTTATTAAAATCTTATTTTCATCACTTTTGTTTTTTCTTCCTTTAGCCTTTGCCGGAACGGAAAGCTGGTCATTCTTTATTTTCCAATCGGTAATAACCGTTATTTTCGGTTATACGCTTCTTACGACAAAATACTTTTATTTTACCAAAATTTCCAAAGTCATATTGTCGATATTTTCAATATTGATACTTTTAGGTCTTGCCCAAAGTTTCAATTTCAAAACATTGGATAACGCAGTATCAATAGTTCCTTTCACTTTCTGCTCTTTTTACACTTTTAAAGAAATTACGGCTCTTTTTACTTACGCCTGTGTCTTTTTTATGGTTCTGCAGACATTTCAATCGTTCAAACAAATACACAGGTTTGTCCCCGTAATTCTGTATGCTTCCGCCGTTGTTATGGTAATAGGGTTGCTTTATCAGAAAGGCGAATACATCAAATTTTTTCTTTTCGATAATTCTCTCGGCTCTTTCGGACCGTTTGTCAACAGAAACAGTGCCGGAGCTTTTCTGTCGTTGTCTTTTTTTATATCTTTTGCATTTTTATTTTCGAATATTTTCAGATACAAAAAAGAGCACAAAAAGAAACAGGAATTTGTTTTTAAAATTTCCCTCCAGTCCGTATTAACGTTTTTACTTTTAATCAGTATTATTTTTGTCCGTTCCAGAGGAGTATATCTTGCAACGCTCGTATCGCTTTTTGTGATGTTCTCCTTTATATCGTTTTATATCCCTCATCACAAAAAAACTAAAATTATTTGTTTTATCTCGACTTTAGCTGTTTTTATAATATCCTGTTTTTTAATTTACGTAAATTGGGATGCAATCAGTGCATATACTCACAGGGTCGGGTTTGGTTTTTCCGAAGCCGCAAGACTACGGATGTATTCCGCCGCTTTTGATATGTTGAAAAAATACCCTTTTACCGGTATCGGTTTGGCATCTTTCCCCGTAGTGATAAAATATTTTTTACAAAATCCGTTCAATCAATGGATAAGTTATTTGCATAATGACTGGTTGGAACTTCTTCTTGACGTCGGCTATGTTTTCGGTGCCGTAATAACAGTTTTAATAATTTATATGATGTGGCTTTTTGTCTCAAATACCGGAAATTTAAAACGCATAAAAAAATGTTTCTATCTCGGTATTTGCGGCGGTTTGTTATCTTTTTGTATTTCAAGCGGAGTGGACTTTCATTTTCATATTCCGGCGGACGCATTTTTATTTTTTACGGCTCTTGCATTGGCATCGGCACTTTCTTTCCATAAAACCGAAATATCAACGGTAAAGATAAACATTGTCATAAAATTTTTGTTGATAATTGTTTCTCTTGTATTTTTATATTTTTCTTTCAAAAATGCCGCCGCGTGGAAATTTATGACTTTTGCCGATAATTTAACTTTGAAAAATAAAATAGAATATTATCAAAGGGCATTAAGCTATTCTTCCGAACCGCGTTATATTCGTAAACTTATATTTACATATTATAATACTAAATTTTCAAAAACTCTCTCTCCCGAAGAGAAAGCCTACTATGCCGAAAGAGCAAACGAATCCGCCGAAGCCTATTTAACCGAATATCCTTACGATACAAGAATATCAAAAATATATTTAAATACTTTGTAAATACTTTGTATTTTTACAAAAAAATGCTACAATATCATTCCCATGCGTATAATATTTATTGTTTTAGATTTCATTGCCTTTATAGCAGCAACATTCCTCGGCTCGTTTATACGAACCGGTCAGTATGACTGTTTTTATGCGGTAACCAATCTTACCGTTTTAACTCCGTCGTTTTTTCTGTCAATATTCCTTTTGTGGATTTTTTCTTTTTACGAGTTCGACTTTATCCATAAAAAACTTTTTAAATACCAAAATATAATTCTTATTTTTATTTTAAACAGCTTCCTGTCGGCAGGTTTGATATATTTCACTTCTACACTGTTTAAAACTACCACCCCTAAGACTAACCTGTTTATAATTCTGGCATTGTATTTCCTTTTCGTTTATCTGTCCAGAAGAATTTATATCGCCTTAAAATTAAAACTGAAAAAAATAAATATGGTCTTTCTCGGGAGCAGCCATACCGTTGACACAATTATCGAAGAAATATCAAAATATTCCAATTACAATATCTTTATCAATTCCGAAACCGTTGATAGCAAAATTACAAAAATAATTTTAAAAAATTTTAAAAAAATTTCTTTCGTTGTCGTCTCAAACGAGCTTCTTTCATCCAAACATAAATGGCAACAGGATTTCCTTCTGAAAGGTTTGGTTGTTAAAAGTGAAATGGACTTTTTTGAAGATTTATTTTCGCGGGTTCCCAAGATAGCTTTTGATAACAGCTTATGGTTGCTTAACTATATCAGCAACAGAAATACCGGCAGAAGCATAAAAAGAGCCGCAGATATTTTAATTTCGTTAATACTTTTACCTTTCTGTTTTACGGCAGGTTTGATAATATATTTTGCTGTTCTTGTTTGCGACAGGCAAAACCCGATATTCGTTCAAATCCGCGTTGGCGTTAACGGTAAAATTATTGTACTTTATAAATTCAGAACCATGATAATCGGAACGGAAAATTCCACCAAGCTCGGTAAAATTTTAAGAAGATTCCGTTTGGATGAACTTCCGCAACTTTTTAATATTTTAAAAGGTGATGCTTCTTTTGTCGGTCCTCGTCCCATCTGGTCTAAAGAATATAAGTATTTAAATAAATATATTCATAATCACAAGTTAAGAAATATTGTGCGTCCCGGTATTACCGGCTGGGCACAGTTGAACTATGCCGCCCCGAATTTTTCAAAGTTTATCAGACAGCCAAACGAAGAGAATGAGGCGAATTTTTTGAGAGCTTCGGAAAAGCGTTTGGCATATGATTTATGGTATATTAAAAATCAATCGATATCTCTTGATATGGAAATAATTTTTAAAACGATAAAAAGAATGTTCATCAGCGACAAGAAAATCACGAAAGCTGAGAAAGACAGTTGAAAAGTTGAAAGGTTGAAAAAATGAAGAATTTAAAAATTAATGGTAAAAATTTTGTTCTTAATACAGTGAAGAATCTCTTCGTTAAAAAACTCTGCCATTCCGCCTTTTATTATACATTATACATTATACATTGTACATTGTACATTATCCGTTGCTGTTCAACTATTCAACTGTTCAACTATTCAACTGTTCAACTCTTCAACCGTCGTCGCCGTTCATTATACATTATACATTGTACATTGTACATTATCCTTTCCCTTTCTTCCTTCGCTTTCGCCGATTTCACACTCGGCATCTACGGCGTCAATGACGAAAACGAAATTCCCGTAATCAAACAAGCCGGTTTCAACACCGTCCAAACATATAACCAAAACCCCGAATACATCTCTCGGTTGGCAGAAAAAACGAAACAATACGATATGCAACTCCTTGTCTATCCCAACAGAGTTATCGGCGGAGAATACGAAAATGAGGCTCATAACTATCCTATGTCTGCATGGTATATCTGCGACGAACCGGATGTTAATCATGTTTCTTATGATAATATGACGGAAAGAGACTCTGTCTGCAAAAATACTTTTCCCGAACATAAAACGGCATTTGTTATCGGTCAGGGGAAAACAAAAATTGCTTTTTACGATATATGTGATATTTTAATGATGGACTGGTATCCCGTTCCTCATTTGCCTTTGGAAAGTTTCGGGCAAAATGTCGCCCTCGCCAAACAGGGCATGATTGATTCCGGTTGTCCCGACAAACCGTTATGGGCGGTAGTGCAGATTTTTGACTGGAAAGAATTTAAACAGTTTCGTCCCGATAACGACAGAATAGGGCGTTTCCCTACGAAAGAAGAAATAAGGTTTATGTCTTATGATGCAATATTTAACGGAGCAACGGGACTTTTTTATTTTGTGTACGGGTCAAAAGGCATCCCCTTGCCGAAATCTCGCCCCGACGAATGGAAATATATTTCCGAAGTCATACAAGAGCTTTCTTTTATGGGAAATATTTTTGAAAATGGGGAAAAAATAAAACCGTCCGTTAAAGTAAAAACACCTTTGAAAATAATGTCTTACAAATACGAGGGGGAAAAATATACCGTAGTTGAAAATCCTACAAACGAGAGCCAACCTCTTCCGAAAAAATTTTTTAACAAAAAGAAATTCGAACTTCTTTTTGAAAATATTTCCCCGCAAACTCCGTCCCAAGCCCAAACTCCGTCTCAATCATCCGCTCCGTCAGGCAGGGAATCTTCGTCCGGAAAATCTTCAAGCCTCATCCCGCCTTACCACCCGCTTGTATTCAAACATATTTAGTTTTTTCCTGTGGAATTTGCTTCTTTTTTTAATATATTATTTGTTTGTGCGGTTTTTTTTATTTTAGTTTAATTAAAAAAATGCTATAATAATTTAGGTACGGTTTTAAATCTTAAAAGAAATCAATATAAGAATATAAAATATGAATAAAATTGTCTCGGGAATTAGCGAAGCTGCACTTGCACACTTTCTGTCCGAATATTCCAAGGAAAATAATAAATCGTTGCTTGTTGTTTTGAAAAACAATGAGACGGATAATTTATGTAACGATATTTCCGTTTTTCTTGACGGAGAAGATATTTCTGTTTTGGAATATCCGTCGGGAGATCAAGCCCGACAAATAACAACTCTTTCCAAAATATCAAACGATAAAAAAACAATAATCATTGCCGATAAAGATTCCGTTATGCAGGAAAATATTTCTTTTGCCGCTCTTAGAAATAATTCCGTAATTTTAAAGGAAAATAACGGGTACAAATATAATCAAATAATAACACAACTTTCCGGGATAGGATACAACAGAGAAAGTTTTGTCGAGGATAAAGGACAATTTTCCGTCAGAGGAGATATTCTTGACGTATGGTGTGAAGACTGCGAAAAGCCCGTAAGAATAACTTTTGATTTCGATACCGTGGAAACAATAAAAACTTTTGATTATATAACTCAAAGGTCTGATGCATATTTGAAAGAAATTACAATTCTTCCGTATAAACAGGTAGATGTAAAAACTGCTTTGTTGGAAGAACTTGACGACAATTTTGAAGTGTATTTGGACGAGAAACAGGATAATTACGATAAATACAAAAAATTCAATCTTATAATAAATGATCCGCTGAACGTAAATTCGTTGCATTATAATTATCAAAGTTTTCAGGGCTTTCAGGGAGATATAAAATATTTTATCGGTCTTATTGAAGATTTCAAAAAGTCGGGTGTTGTCGTAAAAATATATGCCGCCAATGAACCTGAAAAACAAAAGATGATAAGTATTTTTTCGGAAAACGGTTGGAACCGACGTGATATTCCCGATATAAAAATACAAACTCTCTGGCACGGTTTTTATTTAAAAGATGAGCTTGCCGTAATTTCTACAAAAGAAATTTTATACAAGAGGAAACAGATAAGTTTTCCCAAAATGAAAAGCGGTAAAAGACTTGAGGGTATTTGGGAGATTTCCGCGGGAGATTATGTTGTTCATGAAAAGTACGGAATAGGAAAATATAAAGGACTGAAAAAAATTGAACAACCCGATAAAACTGCGGAATATTTATGTATAGAGTACAGTAAAGGCGATAAACTTTATGTTCCGCCAGACGATTTTAAAGTAGTGCGGAAATATATCGGAGCGGAAGGTGTTAAACCGAAACTTTATTCCATGGATACGTTTGCGTGGGAAAGAGTAAAATCAAGAGCCAGAGAAAACGCATCCGAGTTTGCCAAGGAACTGTTGAAACTTTATGCGGAACGATCAAAAATCGAAAGAACTCCTTACCCCGTACAGGGGATGTTGGAAAAAGATTTTGCGGAATCTTTCCCTTATGAGGAAACGACTGATCAGTTAAAAGCGATAGAGGATATAAACAACGATTTTGCAAAACCTTATCCGATGGAAAGGCTTATTTGCGGTGATGTCGGGTTCGGTAAAACGGAAGTTGCCATACGTGCGGCTTTTAAGACCGTTTGTCAGTCGAAACAGGTTGCGGTTCTTGTTCCGACTACGGTTTTGGCGGAACAACATTATAATACTTTCGTTAACAGGCTGGCGGCGTTTCCCGCCAAGGTAGAAGTTATCAGCAGATTTCAAAAAAACGTTGAGCAGAAAAAAATAATTGAAGAATTAAAAAAGGGAAATACGGATATTATTATAGGCACTCACAGACTTTTGCAGAAAGATGTGGAGTTTAAAGATTTAGGACTTTTGATTATTGACGAGGAACACAGGTTTGGCGTAAGACAAAAAGAAAAAATCAAACAGCTGAAAAAAAATATTGACATTATTATGCTTTCGGCAACGCCTATTCCGAGGACACTTTCGGGAGCATTATACGGCTTGAAAGATTTGTCGCTGATAGAAACGCAACCTTACGGCAGATTGCCGATAGAAACAAATATTTCTTTTTACGATCCGAAGCTTGTAAAAAACATTATCGAGGCTGAAGTTTCCCGAAACGGACAGGTTTTCTATGTGTATAACAGAGTGGAAACTATTTTAACCAAACAGGCTGAAATAAAAAAACTTGTTCCGGACTTAAGAGTGGAAGTTGTTCACGGGCAGATGAAAGCACGGGAAATAGAAAAAGTTATGTGGCATTTTTTAAAAGGCGAAACGGATGTTCTTATCGCCACAACGATAATTGAATCGGGAATAGATATTCCTACCGTCAATACGATGATAATAGAAGACGCTCAAAATTTCGGACTGTCGCAGTTGCACCAGTTAAGAGGTAGAATAGGCAGAGATAAACAAAAAGCGTACTGTTATTTGTTGTATAAAAATACCGATATGAACGACGATGCGATAAAAAGATTAGAAGCTATGAAAAATTTCAGCGAGCTGGGTTCCGGCTATAAAATAGCATTAAAAGATTTGGAAATCAGAGGAGCCGGCGGAATACTCAGTTCCAAACAACACGGTTTTGTTCGTGATATCGGATACGAAATGTTTTCCCGTCTTTTGGCTGAAGAGGGACAGAAAGTTAAGGGAATTTACAATGATGAAAAAGAAAAGAAACTTCCCGTAGAAATAGATTTGTATGTTGACGCCTATATCCCGACGGAGTATATTGAAAATGAAGATATCAGAATTTTGTTTTACAGAAAAATATCCGATATTACAAATATTTACGAAATAGAAGATATTTCAAACGAGCTTAAAGACAGGTTCGGTAAACTTCCGCAAAGTGTGGATAATTTGTTTAAAATTGCCGAAGTAAAAATAAATGCGGAAGCTGTTTCCGTTGAGAGAGTTTCGGAAGATAAAAAATATTTGTATGTTTATTTCAAAAAGGATACCGATTTCGGAAAAGTAAATACGATGCAATTTATCAGAGATTATGAGAATGTAATAGAATTTATAAGGAACGATAACTTCAGTTTTAAAATATTGAAAGATAAAATTTTTGATACCAATTATATAAAATATTTGGCAAAATTTTTAAACGAATTTAAATTTTATTTTTAAGGAGATATCATGGAAATCATTTTAGCCACTGGAAATTTACACAAAGTAGAGGAAATAACGGATATTTTAAAAGATTTGAACGTAAAAATTAAGCCCATGACGAGCTTTGAAAAGTATCCGGAAGTTGTTGAAGACGGTAAGACACTTCAGGATAACGCAATAAAGAAAGCAACCGAAGTTGCGAAATATTTTCGCTCTTGGGCAATTGCCGACGATACGGGGCTTGAAGTCCATAGTTTAAACGGAGAGCCGGGAGTGTATTCTTCCAGATATGCCGGAGAACATTGTACTTATGAAGATAATAATAAAAAATTGTTGAAAGCCTTGTCCGGAGTTCCCATGGAAAACAGACAGGCTCGGTTCAGGTGTGTTATTGCCTTAAGCGATCCGGAAGGAAACGTAAAAATTCTCGAGGAAGGCAAAATTAAAGGGTATATTGCCGAAAGTTTGTCCGGGACTGCCGGTTTCGGCTACGATCCGTTATTTTATGTTCCGAAATACGAAAAAACTTTTGCCGAACTCGGTGAAGAATTGAAAAACAAAATCAGCCACAGAGCTTTGGCTCTTCAGGCGTTCAAATCCCGCCTTGCGAATTTGGCATTTTTTTAAAAATTTGCTATAATATACAAATATTGTGAAAACTATAGCGGACAACATAACTTTTATAAAGGAAAGGATTGATAAGGCAGCAAACGGCAGGCCTGTTACGCTCGTTGCTGTCACTAAGACTTTTTCCGCCGATTGTGTGAGAGAAGCGTTGGCTTGCGGTGTTGCCGATATTGCCGAAAGTAAAATACAGGAAGCTTTACCGAAATTTGAAGTGCTTTCGGGTGAATTGCAACATATAAATAAACATTTTATCGGACATTTGCAGTCCAATAAAGCAAAAAAAGCCGTTTTGAATTTTGATTTGATACAATCTTTGGACAGTATAAGTTTGGCGAAAGATATAAACAGGCATGCGAAAGAAATTAATAAAATTCAAAAATGTTTAATTGAATTAAAAGTTTCGTCCGAACAAACCAAAACAGGTGCGGATGAAGAAAGTGTGTCTGCAATTTATGAATATTGTAAAGAAAATTGTGAAAATATTGTAATTGACGGAATAATGACGATAGCACCTTATTTTGATGATAAAGAACAGGTTCGTCCTTATTTCAAAAAAGCTTTTAATGTTTTTACGAATTTACAAAAAAAATATAATGATAATAATTTTAAAATTTTGTCCATGGGTATGTCGGACGATTTTGAAATTGCTATACAAGAAGGAGCGAATATGGTTAGGGTAGGTTCTGCCATATTCGGGGAGAGAATTTATGATAAGCAGGAAGTTCTACGATAAAAAGGTTGTTTTTATCGGATCGGGGAACATGGCGGAAGCCATAATCTCGGGGTTTGTAAAGTATGACATTGTAAAAAGATCCAATATCGTTTGCAATGACATTTCACGGGAAAGGCTTCAGGTAATATCGCAAAAGTATGCGGTATCGGTTCAACAGGATAAAAGTGAGGCTCTTGAAAATGCCGATATAGTTTTTCTGGCCATAAAACCTCAGCAGTTCAAATCGGTTTTGGATGACTATTCCAAACAGATTGCAAAAGCAAAAGTTATTGTTACCATTGCGGCGGGAATAACTACGGATTTTGTGGAAACCAATACTTCCAAAAAAGCCGTCGTCGTAAGAGTTATGCCTAATACACCGGCACTTGTAGGTAAAGGTGCTATTGCGGTTTGCGGAGGAAAGAATGCTTCCGTTGAAGTTGTTAACGATATAGCCGATATGTTCTCCGTTATAGGAAGAGTAGTTGTAGTTAAGGAAAAATTAATTAATGCAATAACGGCAGTTTCCGGTTCGGGGCCCGCATACATATTTTATTTCTCGGAAGTTTTGAGACAGGCTGCGGAAAAGTTGGGGCTTCCTGAAGATATTTCAAAAGATTTGGTTTATCAAACAATATACGGTTCGGGCAAGATGCTTATTGAGAGCGGACTTGAAGATTTTACTTTAAGAAAAAATGTTACTTCTCCCGGAGGAACTACGGAAAAAGCAATGGATATTTTCTTAAAAAGCGATTTTTCCGACGTTATTTTTACTGCGGTTGAACAAGCCAAAAAAAGAGCGGAAGAGCTTTAAGAGAATAACAAAACTTTAATATATGGTTTTGGCAGGAGGTAGTATAATGATTATTAAAGTGAGGGTAATTCCCAATTCCAAAAGAAATGAGGTTGTCAGCAGAATAGGTTCTATTTTAAGAGTAAAAGTTGCCGCACCTGCAGTTGAAGGAAGAGCAAATGAGGAATTGTGTGATTATTTATCGGATTTCTTTGACGTGAGAAGGTCCAATATTTTACTGAGAAAAGGTGAAAGGGGAAGAGAAAAAACTATAGAAATTACGGGAAAAACCGAAGAAGAACTCGACGAAGTTTTGAACACGATACCGTAAATATAAAAAAATAAAAAAATTTAAAGAAGTAAAATTTTATATCGGAAGGTGCTATTATGAACAAAAAAATACCTGATTCATTGTATTGGGAAAACGGAACGCTTTTTTTACTTAACCAAAACGAACTCCCTAATAAAGTTGTTTACAAAAAATGTAAAGCTTATACCGATGTTATTGATGCCGTAAAAAATAAAGTAATCGCGGGAGCGGCTGCAGTTTCCGTAGCCGTTGCATACGGTGTTGTACTTGCCGGAATAAAATGTGCAAAATATCCTCCTATGACAAAAAGCAGTTTTATCAAAAAGGCTTGTGACGAATTATCAAGAGTTTGGAATGTTTCCATCTATCCTAAAAAAGCCATTGAAAAAATGATGGTTGTCGTCGATATGGCTGCAAAATTGAATCCGGAAAATTTTATAAGCAAATTGGAAGAAACGGCAAAAGAAATTTATGAACAGGATATAGAAGCAAATATTGTAATGGCTGAATATGCCACGAGATTGTTGAAGAAAGAATCCACCGTAGTTACGCATGCAAATTCCGGAGCTTTTTCTTCCGCAGGTTTTGGTACTGCCATAGGAACAATCAAAAATGCCTTTAAAAACGGTAAGGTAAAGAAAGTTCTTGTTGACGAAACAAGACCTTATTTCCAAGGGTCCAGACTTACCGCTTACGAACTTCAGCAGGAAAAAATTCCTTATATGATTATGGCTGACAGTATGGCCGCATTTATTATGAAAACGGAAAAAATCGATGCCGTTATCGTCGGTGCGGAAAAAGTTGCGTTGAACGGGGACGTCGCCAACAATATAGGAACTTACGCTTTATCGATATTCGCAAAATATCATAAAATTCCTTTCTATGTAATAGCACATACGTCGGTAATAGATTTTGCTACAACATACGGAGTAAAAATAAAAGTTGATGATTTGCCCGGAGAAGATGTTTTGAAAGTCGGCGGGAAAATGATTTCCGTTAAGGAAGCCGTTTCCAGAAATCCCGTTCTTGACGTTACTCCGGCTTCAAATATTACCATGATTATCACGGAAAAAGGTGTATTTAAACCGAACAAAATATCTACATTAAAGAAGAAGAAATAAAATGGAAAACGAAAAAAAAGATTATTCAAAAACTGTTAATTTGCCTAAGACCGATTTTCAGATGAAAGCAAATCTTGCTCAGAGAGAACCGGACTTTTTAAAAGAGTTGTACGATGCTAAAATCTATGAAAAGATGAGAGCAAAAAATAAAGGGAAGAAAAAATTTATTCTTCATGACGGACCTCCTTATGCCAACGGAGAAATGCACGCCGGACATGCTTTAAATAAAATTTTAAAAGATTTTATTTTAAAGTATAAAAATATGAAAGGTTTCGATACGCCTTATACTCCCGGTTGGGATTGCCACGGGCTGCCTATTGAAACGCAATGTTTAAAAGAATTAAAAACCGACAAACATAAAGTAGATAAATCCGTTTTCAGAAAACAGGCGAGTGATTTCGCCAAAAGATTTGTTTCCATACAGAGGGACGGTTTTAAGAGGTTGGGTGTTTTTGCAGATTGGGAACATCCGTATCTTACTCTTGATCCGAAATATGAAGCTTCAATAGTTAAAGTTTTCGGTGAACTTGTAGAGAAAAATTATTTGTTCAGAAAGAAAAAACCGGTTTATTGGTGTTCTTCCTGCGAGACGGCTCTTGCCGATGCGGAAGTTGAATACGCGGATGTTTCTTCCGATTCAATATTTGTAAAATTTCAAATAAAAGAATTGTCCGACGTATTGAAAGATAAAGCCGATTTGTTAAAAGATTATTCCGTTCTTATATGGACGACGACTCCGTGGACATTACCGTCTAACGTAGCGTTGGCATTTTCTCCGATAGCAAAATACGTTGCTTGCGAATATATTCTCAACGGTAAAGTTGAAAAGATTATCGTTGCGAGAGATTTGGCAGAGAACGTAAAAAATAAAATTTCTGCCGAAAGTTTTACCGTAAAGGCGGAGTTCGACGGTAAAGATTTGGAATATATCAAATGTCAAAATCCGATAGTTGACAGACTTTCTTTAGGTATTCTTGCCGACTACGTCAGTATGGAAGACGGTTCCGGTATCGTGCATATTGCTCCGGGACACGGTCAGGAAGACTATCAGGCGGGGCTTGCGTATAAACTTGATATTATTTCTCCTTTAAACGACAGAGGACAATTTACAAAAGAAGTTTCCGAGTATGAAGGAATAAATGTATTTAAAGCAAATCCTTTAATAATAGAAAAGTTGACTAAAGAGGGAACGCTTCTTGCGAGCATAAAAATAAATCATTCATATCCTCATTGCTGGAGATGTAAGAAGCCCGTTATTTTCAGAGCAACTCCTCAATGGTTTATGGGCGTGGATTTAAACGATTTAAGAAATAATCTTCTTAAAGAAATAAAAAATGTTAATTGGGTTCCTAAATACGGTGAGTCAAGAATTACCGGAATGATACAGACAAGACCTGACTGGTGCTTAAGCCGTCAGAGACTTTGGGGTGTGCCGCTTCCGATATTTTATTGCAAAGAATGTGGCGAACCGGTATTGGATAAAAAAATAATAGATAAAGTTGTTGAAGAGTTTAAAGTTCACGGTGCCGGTATTTGGTATGAAAAGCCCGTTGAAGAATGGCTTAAAGGCTTTGATGTAAAATGCCCGAAATGCGGTAAGACGGAGTTCAAAAAAGAAGAAGATATTCTTGATGTATGGTTTGATTCCGGCGTATCAAGTGAGGCTGTTCTGTCGAGCGGAAATTATGACGGTTTGGAATATCCTGCAGATTTATATCTTGAGGGTAGCGATCAGCACAGAGGCTGGTTCCAAAGTTCATTGTTGCCGTCGGTGGCAATAAAAGGTAAAGCTCCTTACAAAACGGTTCTTACGCACGGGTTTCTTGTTGACGGACAGGGACGAAAAATGTCAAAATCTTTGGGTAACGGAGTTTCTCCGTCCCAAATAATAAATAAGTACGGTGCAGATGTTTTAAGACTTTGGGTTGCATCCTGTGACTATAGAGAAGATGTCAGAATTTCCGACGAGATTATTAAAGGGCATACCGATACTTACAGAAAAATAAGAAATACCGTCAGATTTATGCTCGGAAATATCAGCGATTTGAAAAAAGAGGACATCGTAAAGTTTTCCGACATGAACGAGATAGATAAATACGCTTTGTTCTGTTTAAACGATGTGGTTAAGCAGGCAGAGCTTGGTTTTGAAAATTATGAATTTCATAAAACGGTTAAAGTTATAAATGATTTCTGCACGGTATTCTTAAGCGGGTTTTATCTTGACGCGTTAAAAGATATTTTGTATTGCGATAAGGTAAATTCCAAAGCAAGAAGAAGTGCACAGTCCGCGATGCTTGAGATAGTTACCGCAATTGTCGGGATAATGTCGCCTGTTTTAACTTTTACCATGCATGAAGCTTGGAAAGAAATTAAAAAGATAAAACAGGATTTGCCCGAATATGTTACGTTGTCTGATTTTCCAACGGTAAATGAAACTTATACGTTGGGGAAAGATGTGCTTAACAAATGGGGCGGTCTTGTAAAAATAAAACAGGTTGTTTTGGCTGAAACGGAAAAACTCAGAAAAGATAAAGTTATCGGTTCTAATTTAGAGGCGGGCTTAACCATAAAATACGGCTCGGATTATTCCGTTGAGTGATCAGCACTA
>CALGGE010000068.1 GCA_937916125.1 uncultured Elusimicrobia bacterium
TGCTATGTTTCGATTCCACTCTCGTCAGAAATACTGCTATGTTGTATTTCTGAAAAATTATATTTCGCCTATTGTTGAACCTGATGTTATGTTATACCACAACCTGAATTGATTATATTCATTTTTTACCAAATCTTTTGGCTTCCACAAACTTGCATGAAAATAATAAGAATTTATATTCTCGCCCGAATAAGCACGGAATCTTGTAAAATATTTGTTACCTCTGGCATCTATTCCTAACTCAGGCATATAACCTGTTGCAGTAGCATCATTTCTATCAAAGAAATATCCATACTGAGCATAATACGCTTTTTGTGCAGACAAAATAGTTCCTAATAATGCATAAGCCTCTGAAAGTTTTGCATTATAAACATATCCTTGATAAATAGGTGCAGAAACGACAGATAAAATAATCACAACTGCAATTGTAACAACCAACTCCACCAATGTAAAACCTTTTAATTTTCTTTTCATTTTTTTCTCCTTTTTATCCCGTGCAACGATAAGGGATATATTTTGTTTTTGTATATTTATTGTTCCTCGTCTATAAATAAGCAAAAAAATATCAATTTTTTACTTAATACGTAATTAAATATTACAAAATACGCAATATTTTGTCAAGTTTTGGAATAATTTGCCATTAAAACAAATTTTTATATTTGCTATTATTATAAGAATAGAAAATGCAAGGTGGTAATTGTTATGAAAAAAGATATCAAAAAATTATTTGGTTTGAAAATTAAAGAATATAGAGCAAAGAGAAAAATAAAACAATGTAATTTAGCGGATATGGTCGATGTAGATCCAAAAACAATAAGTGTAATTGAATCAGGCAAAAATTTTCCTTCTCCGAAATTAATTTATAAGTTGTCAATTGCATTAAAAGTAGAAATAAAAGATCTTTTTGATTTTAATCATTTGCAGGAAGAAAAGAATCTTAAAATTGAAATTGTTTCAATGATAAATAAAATGGATAAAGACAATCTTTCAATTCTTTATAAAATAGTAAAATCTTTCCAAAATTAACATAAAAACTTCTCTCTCACAAAAAATTTCAATTAAAAATAAAATATTCGCCGACTCATCGTTCAATCTGTTATTAATATTATAGATAGATCAGAACAAAATATGTAGGATAATTATATTGATAAAATAAAAAAAGAGTGGGATCGATGCTATGTTTCGATTCCACTCTCGTCAGAAATACTGCTATGTTGTATTTCTTCTTTTACATGTATGTTAAGCAAAAAATTTATTATTCCGTATACCAATTAGAATCCCATGTTTGTCTAGGTTTTTCAATAAATTTACTGCCCTTTGTTATATTATATGCTATTGCTAAAAAAGAACTACTTCCGTCTCCACCTAATTCGGTCGGATAATATACCCATGCATCAAAATAATGTTTCCCTCTACTATCTCCTTCAGCACGGAAACAAGTAAAAAACTTATTACCTCTGGCATCTATTCCAAGTTTTGGGTTATAATTGGTATCACCACAAGTATGTGCAGAAGTTAAAAAATTGCCGTATTCAGAGTAGTACGCTTTCTGTGCTGATAAGATTAATCCAAGCAGAGCATATGCCTCACTCATTTTTGCCTTGTCGGTATATCCTCTGTATATTGGAACACTTACCACTGACAGGATAATAACAATTGCAATAGTGATTACCAACTCAACTAACGTGAAACCACATCGTTTGTCATGCCCGAATGTCTTTGTCGGGCATCTCGTCGTTGGTTGTTGTAGTTTGTCGTTGCTGTTTGTTGTACATTGTACATCATACATTGTACATTTTTGTTGCTTTTTAAGGTTTTCCATAGCATTTCTCCTTTTGTTTTTATTGTTTTTTGGATTTTTATGAAAGAAGAAATTTTTGTGTACATAAAACAAGAGCGACTGTTAGGTGTATTCGCCAGCCTAACAGCCGCTCTTTTCGCTCCAATGACGGAGCGAAAAACAATGCTATAAAAATAAATCAACATAGCTCCTGATTTATTTTTATATATTAAAACGACTGTTTTTGGAGCGAATACATTTTTGTTTTCACAAAAAAGGTCATACCTTCATATGACATCCAAAAACATTAAATATTAAGTTTTGTTTACTATACTATTATAACCTAACGCATCTATATTGTCAAGAAAAAGATTATTATTTTTCCAAATAGTGTTGTGCGGAAACAGCTGCTGTTGCACCGTCACCGCAGGCAGTAACAACCTGTCTTAATAATTTTTCTCTTACATCACCGCAGGCAAACACTCCGTCAATTGAAGTACTCATATTATCGTCGGTAACAATATATCCGTTATCGTTTAATTTTATACCGCTTTCTTTTAAAAAGCTTGTATTCGGAAGCCATCCGACAAACACAAAAATACCGTTGACGGCAATATTCGAAAATTCTCCCGTTTTAGCATTTTTAAGTTTTATACTTTCTACGGAAGTTACGGGATTTCCGACAATCTCTTCAACAACGGTGTCGTAAATAACATTTATTTTAGTTTCCGCAAGAACTTTTTCCTGCAGAATTTTAGCCGCACGAAATTCATTTCTTCTATGTATCAAATTAACTTTAGATGCAAATTTAGTCAAATACAGTGCTTCCTGAAGTGCGGAATCTCCGCCACCGACGACCGCAATTTCTTTATTTCTGAAGAAAGGACCGTCGCACGTTGCACAATACGAAACACCTTTACCGATAAATTCTTTTTCTCCCGGACAGCCGAGCTTTCTGAAGTTTGCTCCGCTTGCTATAATAACGGTTTTTGTTTCATATTCTTTGTTATTTGTTAAAACTATTTTTTTTGTTTCACCTGTCAATTGCAGAGAAGAAACTTCCCCATAGATGATTTCCGTGCCGAATGTTTTTGCCTGTTTTTCCATTTTTACGGCAAGCTCAAAACCGTTTATTCCCTCTTCAAAACCGGGATAATTTTCCAAGTGGTCGGTTATTGCTATCTGCCCGCCGCACCCGGCTTTTTCTATAAGAAGTGTTTTCAGTCTTGCTCTGGAAGCGTAAATTGCAGCTGTCATACCTGATGGACCACCGCCGATGATTATAGTGTCGTACATAGTCTTTCCTTTTGTAATTATGATAAAAATAATTTTAATTCTTAATTATTGTTTTGTTTTTGTCGTTCCGTCTGTCATGCTGAGCTTGTCGAAGCATCTCGTCGTTGTCGTTGAAACTTTTCAACTGTCGTTGTAGTTGTCGTTCATTCTACATTATTTCAGTGCATTTTTGATATCTTTTTTCCAGTTTTCCTGAACGCCCGGACCGAAACCTACATATTTGTTGTAAATTTCTCCGTCTCTGTCTATAATAAAAAATGCCGGTATCGAGCGAATTTGGTAGTTTGACACAACTTTATTATCGCTCAATAAAACAGGATAATTCATTTCTTGTTTTTTCATAAATTTTGTGATGGTATCTTTATCTTCCTGCAGATTAATTCCCAAAAAAACTACATCTTCTTCATCTGCAAATTCCTGATACAGTTTTTCAACTTCGGGAATTGATGCTCTGCAAGGCGGACACCAAGTTGCCCAAAAATCTATAAACACAACCTTACCCTTGTAGTCGGAAAGCGAAATCTGCCTGCCGTCCAAATCGTTCAATGTGAAGTCTGTTGATATTTCCGCACACGATAACGATACGCAGGATATGGTTATAAGAAGAAATAGAAATAATTTCTTAAAGAACATTATCAAGCTCCTGTTTGATTGCATCTTTCGGTCTGAACCCTACCAATTTGTTTACGGGTTTACCGTTTTTGAATATTATAAGGCAGGGAATGGAAGTTATCTGAAATTGAGAAGATAATGCCATATTCTCGTCGGTGTTTACCTTACCTACTTTAACTTTACCGTCGTATTCCTGTGCTATTTCGTCTATTACGGGCAACAACATTTTGCAAGGTCCGCACCAAGTTGCCCAAAAATCTACAAGTACCGGTTTGTCTGACTGCAAAACTTCCTGTTCAAAATTTGCTTCCGTTATAATTACTTCTGCCATTTCTTCCTCCCTAATGATATTTATTGTATTTTGACCATTATACCAAATATTATATTTTTCTGTAAAGAAAAAATTGAAATATTAAAAATAATCGGCAATTTATGCGGAAAATAAAAAAATCGCTTTCGCGATTTGTAAGATGTTCGGTTATTAATTTGTTGCCGTTTTGGCGGAGAGGGAGGGATTCGAACCCTCGGTACAGGCTTTCACCTGTACACCGGTTTAGCAAACCGGCGCACTAGACCAACTATGCGACCTCTCCAAAAAGCTTTAATAACAATTTTTCAAATTTCCGTATTTCGGTATTATACCATAATTTATTTTTTTGTACAAGTAATTTTTTGCTTAAATATATTCCAACAGTTTTTTGCAGTCCAAACAACCTTTTCTTATTACAACATAAGGAAATTGTACCATATCGATAACGGTTGATTCAAAAGAAAATTCGCATTTCCCGTCGTCAACAACCAAATCAATACTGCCCGAAAAATATCCGTAAGCGATTTTTGCATCAACGGCACTTTTTTTGCCGGAAATATTTGCCGAAGTAGTCATAAGCGGAATATCGTATTTTGCCATAATATCAAGAAGTATTTTACAGTTTGGAATACGTACGCCAAGATTATCCCTGCCACCCGTAAGCATTTTACCTAAATCCGTCGTGGGAAGAATTAACGTTAATTGTCCCGGCCAAAAATCCATTACTATTTGTTCCGTTTTTTTGGGAAAAACAACAAATCTTTTAAGAGTTTTAAGATTGTCTGCCATTAAAATAAGAGGTTTCTTTTTGTTTCTGTTTTTAAGTTCGTATATTTTTTTCTGTCCGTCAAAATTAAATACGCTTGTCATTATCCCATAAACGGTATCGGTAGGTAATACCACGATACCGTTATTTTTGAGTACATTATTTACTTGCTCTATAATATTGTCGGGGGTTTCTTTTTTTGTATTGATTAATAATGTTTTCATTTTTATTCAATTGAATAACGTATGTAAAGTCAGTACACGTGTTTTTCCAATTCGGAAAAAAACTCCGTTGCTTTCGTTTGAAAATAATAATCCGTTATCTGCGAAGTAAACGCGGATTCCAACGTGTTTACTTCAACAATTTTTGCACCGTATCTTTTTGACGTAAAAGGTAAATAGCATGCCGGCATTACCTGCCCTGCCGTACCGACGATAATTACCAAATCGGCTTTCAGTGCCAATTCACTTGCTTTATCGTAATTTTTTTTGTTTATTCCCTCACCGTAGAAAACAAAATCCGGTTTTAATATGCCTTTACATGACGGACATTTTGGTATTTCTTGCGATAAGTCGGTATCCTTCGTTTTGTACGGAAGATTGCAATTTGTACAGAGCAACCTATGTATTGTGCCATGAAATTCCACTACATTTTTTGAACCTGCTGCTTGGTGAAGACCGTCGATATTTTGTGTAATAATGCCTTTAAGAAGATTATTTTTCTCCATATCCGCTAAAACTTTGTGTGCTTTGTTTGGGACGGCTGTTCCCATGGAATCAAAAAATATTTTGTGCATTTCCTGCCACGATTTTTTAGGATTGGAATAAAAAAAGCTAAGCTCTATAAACTTCGGGTCGTACTTATTCCACAAACCGCCTTCACCCGTAAAAGGCGGAATACCGCTCTCGACGGATATTCCTGCCCCTGTGAAACCTATTGCATATTTTGATTTTTTAATTAAATCCGCAACTATTTCTATGTTATTCATAATACGGGTATTATAGCATATTTTTAAAAAAAGTTATAGCAAAAAGTTATAACAAATTGCGGACTTTTCTTTAATAATAAAAACAGGATTAACGATGTATTTTAACTCTGTTTGCAAAAAAATTTGCTATTAAATAAAAATTTTTGTATAATCTTTGAAGTTTATAAGTAGTATAGTTTTTTTAAAACGGCAGTATATGGGTGGATGGCGGAACTGGCAGACGCACAGGACTTAAAATCCTGAGGCTCGCAAGAGCCGTGAGGGTTCAATTCCCTCTCTACCCATATTTTTTATTTTCAGAGGTAAAAATTAAAAATGTCAAATAATAAAGAAAGTATATTAGCCGACTTTTCTACAATAGAAAAAAATTTACCGGCATATACATTAAAAAGTAAAGGAATTATAGCAATACCGATAGATAAAATTATCGGCAGTCTTGGTCGCTATCTTGATTTTTCCGAAACGCTTCTTCCCAAAAGAAGTGACGGAAGTTCCAGATATGACTATATTAAAAATTTGATGGAACAGGGTGTAAATTTAGCACCTATTCAAGTGTATCAAATTTTGGACAGTTATTTTATTATCGACGGGCATCACAGAGTTTCTGTCGCAAAAAATGAATTCAAAGCAAAATATATAGATGCGGATGTTATGGAAATAAAATTTGATTTTGAACTTTCAAAAGATAAAAATTATATTTTTGATTCCGAAAGTACGAAGAAATTTTTAATAAAGTTGGAAGAAAATGCTTTCCAAAAAGAAACTTTTTTAAACAACAATATTTTAATTTATCCTTTAAAGGTTACCGAGTTAAAAAGTTATACGGTTTTAAATCAGGAAATTTTGGATTTCAAACAAAATTATCACGATGGCGAACTTTCAAAAAAATCAAAAATGTTTGTATCTTATAAGTGGTACGAAAAAAGATTTTTGCCTGCCGTAAAACTTATTTTAGAGGAAAAAATCTTGTCGAAATTTGCAGACAGAACTTATACCGATTTGTATGTTTGGATACAAAAGCATAAATATTTTTTAAGTCAGCATGCGGGACATGATGTAGGTTTTGATTTTACCGCTCATGACTTTATGGAAAAATATAAAGATAAAAATTTTCTTGAGGTTTTTCCGTCGATTTTTAAAGATATTATTAAAACACTCGTCAGAAAATAATTTTTGTTTGTAAGGACTCTTTATGAAAATTCTTGCAGTATCTGATAAAGAAGATACAAATTTTCAGGATTTTATTCTAAAAAATCCTGAAGTTATTAAGAATATAGATTGTATTGTGTCCTGTGGGGATTTGACGAGAAGTTATTTGGAATTTTTGGTTGATAGCATTCATAAACCTTTCTTTTTTGTGGAAGGTAATCATGCAACAGGAAATACAGAGAAAGATTTAAGTCAGGATTATTTCGATAAGGTTGTAGATAAATTTTATAATAATGAAAAACATTTTTGTTTTGGCGGAATAAATTTACACTCCAGAATAGAAATTTTCGGTGATTATATTTTGGTTGGTTTTGAAGGATGTATGCGATATAATCGTGGAGAGCATCAATACACCGAGAAAGAAATGGCACGAATTGTCAAAATTGTTTCCGAAAAAATTAGGATTCAACAAATAAAGGATTTTTTTCTCAGAAGAAAGAAGAAAAAAATAATAGTGGTGTCGCATGCTCCTATTTTAGGAGTACACGACAAGGAAGATTTGTGTCATAGAGGGTTTAAGAGTTTTCGGAGATTTCTGGAAGCGTTTGAGCCGAAGATATGGTTTCATGGGCACGTGCATTATGAGGGGCAGATGAGGGAGCAGATATCCGAGATAGGAAAGACGAAAGTGATAAATGTGTACGGATTTCATGTTATAGAGGAATAGGAACAAAAAGCGGAGCTTTTTGTTGTTGAAAAGTTGAAGAGTTTAACGGCAACGACGGGATTCTTCACTACGTTCAGAATGACAATGACTACAAACTGCAACGACGAGATGCTTCGACAAGCTCAGTATGACAGAAAAACAGTTGAATAGTTGAATAGTTGAAAAGTTAAAAACTATAAACTAATAAAAGGAATAATGCTATGAAAAAACTTTTATTTTTATTTGGATTGATTTTTGCCGTATTTATTTTAAGTATAGAGGCAGTTTTAGCGGAAGTACCTAACGAGATAAGATATAACGGCAAGATAAAAGAATACAGGCAGGAAGTAACAGGAACAAGGAGCATAAATTTCAGGATATACGATGCATTAACGGCGGGCAATCAGGAATGGCAGTCCGGGCCGCAAAGTGTACAAATATCCAGCGGAATATTTAGCGTAATATTGTGTCCCACTATAGATTGGCGGAAGAAAGATTATTATATAGAGATGGAAGTAAACAGTAAAGTATTAAGCCCGAGGGAGAAGTTGACGGCAGTGCCGTATAGTTTGCACAGTGGGACAAGCGAAGGCGGGAAAGTAACGGCAACAGGCGAATATTCAATAACGATAGGAAGTGATAAGAGACTGATAGTTAATAGCAGCGGAGTAAAAGAAGTAAAAGGGACAACGGAATATTATATGGTACCGAAAGGCGGGATAATAATTTGGTCGGGAGCGGCAAATGAAATACCTGACGGATGGGTATTATGTGACGGGAATAACGGAACGCCTGATTTAAGAGGAAGATTTGTATTAGGGGCAGTAGAATCAACCGGAGCAACATATTCCGCAGGAAACACCGGCGGTGAAGAATCCCACACGCTTACCATAGCCGAAATGCCTCGCCATAATCACTCTCTATCCTATGCATCGAATGGTGCCGGCGGAGGCGGAGCCGGACCAAATAATTCAGGAACAATATATACATCCTATGAAGGCGGGAACCAGGCTCACAATAATATGCCACCATATTACACTTTATGTTTTATAATGAAACAATAATTTTTTAAAATTAAAAAACACTATTAATTTTAAAACAAAATGAAGATAATATACAAAAATAAATTTAGTAAAAGTATTAAAGTCAAAGTTTGTGTTTATTTCAAAAATCAAAAAAAATTATCATACACAGAACAAAATCTACAATTGTAAGAAAACTTATATTTTTAGGGATACATTATATGAATAATTTAAAAATAAAAATAAAATTAAGCAGTATTTTAATATTGGCGGTTGTATTCGTTTTCTTTACTGCCAGGTTATCGTTATTCTTATTATGTTATAATTATTTTTCTGCTCTTTCTTTAAAAGAAATTTTTCTTAGTTTTTTAAACGGCTTCAGATTTGACTTTTCAAGTATTTCTATTTTTATTTTGCCTTTAGTAATTTTTCTTTTTATTCCTATCAATAACAAAAAATACATTAAATTTATTTTTTCATTATTATGGATTATTTTTGTTTTAGCAGTATTGACATTATCCGGTGATGTTGTATTTTTTACAATATTCAACAAACATCTTGAAACGGAACTTTTGTCTGTATTTACACATTTTTCATTTATACTGCAAACGGCATTTCAGTCTTATTGGTACGTAACTTTATCTGTATTTTTAATATTCTTTTTTCTTTTGTTATTAACATACAGATACATAAATAAAACTGTAATTTATGAAAAAAACAATAAAAAAATCATATTAAACCATATTTATATGATTTTAATTATAGGCTTAATAATGCTGGTCTGCATAAGAGGTAAATTTGATTTTAGAGGAAAACCTCTAGGCATTATGGATGCACAGTTATTAGGAAGTCAAAAAACATCTGAACTTATTTTAAACGGAATTTTCTCTTCGGCGGAAGGTTTAAGAAGAATAGAAGATAGAATTGTGTTTTTCAATAAAGAGGAAAGTATAAAACTTGCACGTCATATAACTTCAAGTGAAAAATTAATAGATAATGATTATCCGTTTTACAGATATAAAAAAGATTTTGCTTTTAATATAAAAGACTATAATTTTGTAATCATATTTTTAGAAAGCTGGGAAAAAGAATATTATGAAAAATATCCCGAAGCAGTGCCTAACTTTATAAAAATACTAAAAGATTCTTTATATTTTAAAAATTTTTATAATTCGGGTTCAAGAAGCCTTACGACAACAACGTCAACTTTATTTTCCATTCCATATACTTGGGGATTGCCTTTTATGACAAACGGTCTGGGAGCAAAAAATATGTCAAGAATAGCAACATATTTTAAAGATGAAGGATATTCCACATATTTTGTTGCTACGGATAATGCTTCCGCAGATAAGATAGGTGAAGTTGCCGCATATACTAAATTTGATCATTTTTATGCAAAAGCCGATATCCCTGTCTTAAAAAAATATCCTTCATATTCAAAAGGTTTTGATTACGAAGGATTTAAGTTTTTCTTTGATAAATTAAATTCTGCAAAAAATAAATTTTTCGGATTTTTTTATACATCTTCAACACATGGACCGTGGAGTATGCTGCTGTCAAAAGAATTACAGATATATCCACAGACAACAACAATTAATCAATATTTAAACAGACTGCGATATTCCGATGATGCTATGGGTAATTTTTTCTATTTAGCTAAGCAACAATCATGGTTTGATAAAACAATATTTTTTATATTACCTGACCATCACGTTCCTTTTGTAAATAAAAAATATGATGAAAATTTAAGTGAAGTTGATAAATTGTTCAATTCTTTTCTTGTAATCTATGCTCCTAAACTTTTTAAACCTCAGGTTATAGAAACTTACGGTGTGCAAGAAGATATTCTTCCTACAATAATAGATTTATTAAACAGTTCAAAACCATATTCTTCCGATACAAACAGTTTATTTGATAAGGAAAGAGATAAAGAAGTTTATATTTATTCCGAAAATAAAAAAATATATATTGTTGGTCCGGGAATTAATGAACGACTTGATATATCAAATCCAAAGAAAATTAAAGAAGATATTGTTTCAAATAAATTATCGCCGTTACAGAAAAAAGCTCTTGCAAGAAATGAAGCCGTGTATTATTCTTTAAAAAATCATAAATGGCATAAGAAAAATTGAGAACATAAATGCCTAAGGTATCCATAATAATTCCTATATATAATACCGAAAAATATTTAGCTCAATGTTTGGATAGTATCACAAGCCAAACATTTGAAGATTTTGAATATATTTGTGTAAATGACGGTTCAACAGACAATTCTCTGAAAATTCTTGAACAATATGCAAATAAAGACAACAGACTAAAAATCATAAATCAGAAAAATAAAGGCTCTTCTGCTGCAAGAAATATGGCATTGAAACATATTAAAGGGAAATATATTTCTTTTATTGATTCTGATGATTTTGTTGCAAAAGATTTTTTGGAAAAGTTAGTTAATATCGCCGAAAAAGACAATAGCGATATAGTTTACTGCAGACATACAGTATACTGTTCGGCGGACAACAAATACATACCGGACAAAAACAAAGAAAAACTTAAAAAGTTATTTTATAAATATTCTAAAACAACAAATAATAAAATAAAAAAAAGATGTATTTTAAATATAGTTGAAAATTCGAGTTCTGTTTGTTTTAAACTATACAAAAGCAGTATAATAAAAAATAACGATATTTGTTTTTTTGAAAATATTTATGCAGAAGAAGATTACGCATTTAATATTTTAACTAATATTTACTCCTCAAAAATAAGTTTTTTGGAAGAAGATTTGTATTTTTACAGAAAACAAATTACTAGTATAACCGCAAAAAATACTGATGATTTCAGAATAAATTCTATAAAGTCTTTTATATTACTGACAAAAGTTCTTAATACAAGAAATCTTTTGATAAAAAACAAAATATTAATGAGGTTTATTTCACACAAATTCCTTTCAACTATAGGGAAAAATTTGTCTATTGAAAAGCAAAAAGAAATTTTACCTGAAATATATGAGCATATTAAATTCTTTAAAGATATAAATATAAATTACAATATCAATCTAAAAATAAGATTTTATTTATTTTTAATAAAAGTTTTAAAAATAAATAGTTTTGTAATTTTTAAAATATTGAAAAATTTGCAGAGGTTTTAATGGAATTATTTTTTAATTATATTTTTGCAATAATGCTTCCTTTCGGACAAGATGG
>CALGGE010000069.1 GCA_937916125.1 uncultured Elusimicrobia bacterium
AGTTGTCGTTCATTGTACATTGTACATCATACATTGTACATTGCCGTTTTCAACTTTTCAACTATTCAACTGTTCAACTAAAATCGCTTCGCTTTTTGTTCCATCCCTCTATATCTCAAATTACAACATAACAAAATTTTTCTTTTTTTCTTTTATTATTAATTTGGGTAATTCTGCCCGGTGTGCATATTTATCCCAATTAATTATTGCCGTTTCAACTTTTTCAATAATATTTTTAATTCGCATATTACTTATATTCATGTGCCTGCCGCAATCAATAATATCCTGTTTTGTTAAATTTTCTGTTTTTCCGTTAATACTCATTTGATGTTTCCCCGTCCAAATACTGTTAGGAATATAAGCATAAGTAATGTCATAAGCCGGTGCCAAAGACCATTCTCCTTTTCTATTCATCAAAAAAGAAATATTTTTAACATGATCATCCTGATTTCTTGCCATAACATTAAACACCATTCTCATAAACAACTGTTCTATTTCATCCTGATTTAATTTTAATTTATACATTACATTGGCAGCCTGTTCATAACTTGTACTTCCGGGAGAATTAAAATCAAAATGAGCAATTGCACCTAAAGATAACATGTGTATTTTTTCTCCGGTTTCTTTAATTCTGTCAAATCTTTTAGTCATAAAATGAAACCTTCCGCTCTCTTTATAAATACTACATTCACTCATATCAATTCCGGCGGCTTTTGCCATTAAATAATATGCATATTCTATCCTTGTATAACATCTTTTATCTGCTTTTGTATCTTCAACAGATGTTCCATCAAATTTAATAATCCAATATTCGTAACCGCTACCGGTTTCAACTTGTCCGGAACGGATATCTCCTGTTTTTTTATTCCATGCTATAACGGCTTTTGCTTTTGCTCCTCCTGCAGATGTTCCTACTTTTATAATTTGCTTCATTGTATCGGAATTTTCTTTTATATGTATGTTTTTCCGTTTTTGTAAAATATCTGCTGCCAGTTTTACAAGTTCATCTATATTAACAGTATCATCTTTTATCTTTTCGTATTCCTTTGCAGGTCTGTATTCAAGAGCACCCATTCCTCTTGAACCGATATATAAAAGCCGTTCTACACTACTTATATCGTTAATACTTCTGCCTTGCTCTGCAAGGTATCTTTCCAATAAATTTGTACCGAATTTATCCGGCAAAGAGTCTGCCAATAATCCCGGTAAGGAATGAAAAGTTTCGTTATTTAAATTTGGGAAAGAATATATTTGTTCCGATAAAGGCATTGTAATCGGTGAAAGTTCTATTTGGCTTTTTAAAAAATTCTTATCATAGCTGAACATTGGAATAGAAGAAATATTATCTTGAACAACATATCCTATTCTTGTTCCCCATAAATAAACTTCTGCAGCTATCATTTTTCATCTCCCCATTTCCAAGAAGATTTTTTCTCTTTTTTTTGTTTTGAAGATGCTCTTTGTCTTTTTTGTTCTTTATTAAAAATCATTTCCGGTGTTATTTGCTGTTCCGGCATTAACAATTCTATGTTTTGAATACAATTTAATACTCTTAAAACATTAAAAAAACTTTCAATTTTAATATTATCTCCTGTTTCTAACCTAACAATTGTTCTTATAGAAACTCCGGATTTTAAAGCAAGTTCTTCCTGTGTTAAAGACATACTTATTCTAATGTCTTTAATTCTTTGTCCAATCTCTTTAAGTATTATTTCATTAGTTTCAATGCCTGTTAGTTTCATTCAATCATCCTTAAAATAATATGCCACTTATATCTTATAATATAGCATTTTTATATTCAAAATGTCAATATTGACCTATTATTATTTCAGTGCATTTTTTTCGGACAAATATTAAAGCAGATACTGCACCCGCAACATTTGGTTTTAGTTGCCGTTTCAACTATTCAACTGTTCAACAACAAAAATCTTCGCTTTTTGTTCTTGACATATATTATATTTTCCAAACAATACACTTGTATAAAACAAAAAAAGGATAAACAATAAAAAAATTGATAAGTAACTATATTAACTTTTTAGAATTAATGAAATTTAAAAGGCGAGCACGATCTTCATTTTCTTTGTCGCCTTTATAATAAATTTCAATAAATGTTATCTTGAAATCTTTATTTTTACTAAATTCTATTACAAATACAATTCTGATTCCTGAACGGTTTCCTAAATTTTTTAAACTTTTACAAGCAAATTTTCTAACTTTTTGAGATTTATATTTTTCCCCGCAACAACCTTTGATATCCACCAAGGCATTAGCAGGTAACGGAGTGTTTTTTAGATAGTGTACTTCCAACAGACTCCTTTTCATATTTTCAAAATCATCTTTTAATGTTCTAAATCTCTTTTCTAATTTTTTAAAATCTTTTTCAAACTCGGCAATAAAGAAATAATTAGGCATAATATTTATTCTTACTCCTCATCATATTCTCTTACAGAAGTTTCTTCTGTTCTATAAAACACAGATTCATATTCAATAGGTTCCATATCATTAGCACTTATCCACGGAACATCCTTATGAGAAAAAGCAGATAACTCTTTTGCTGTTTTATCCGAATGTTTCTCAAGAACTTTATCTATATGTTCAAGTTCCCTAGCAGATAAAATGCTTAAATCCGGTTCAATTAATGGTAAATATTTTGTCATATCATGAGAAAACATTTTTGTTTTTACTTCTTCAATTTCTCCGTTTTTTTCCATTTCTTTAACTATTTTTGCAAAATCAATAGGTGTAGGACCATATGTATTTTTTATATATTTTAATCCCATAAGTTGTGTTTCAAAAAGTTCATAATAATCAAAATCTATAAAATATAGAAGTTTATATAAAACTGTTTGACCTACATTTGGTTTTGCACCTATTTTCTTTAAAATATAAAGAAAAACTTGTTTAAATTTTTCAATATTTTCTATAGGAATATCTATTCTTATATCCGGTTCTTCTTTCTTTTTCTTTTTAGCATCTATAACATTGTACGAATATTTTTTTGGCTCTTTATTATCAATGATACAAGCATAATCAACATCATAAAGCTTTGCTAATTTTTCAACTATTTCTAAAGTAGGCTTTGTTTCAAGATTTTCATATTTTATATATGTCTGTCTTGATATACCAAGTTTTTCTGCCAACTCTTCTTGTGAATACCCTGCAGCTTCCCTTAAAAATTTTAAAATATTTTTAATCATCATTAACGCCTCCTTTTCTATATCTTATTGTAAAACATATTTTTTAAAATGTCAATATTTATTTACAATACAATGTCAAAATAAACACACATTAAAAAATTACAAAAATTTGGGATGGGTAGGAATAGGGCTGTTTACCAATAATATTGGTAAAAGCTCTGGAGAAAAAAGAATATAAAAGGAGATAAAGAAAAATTTTATTTCAATACTCGCCCTGAAGAGGCGTTAAACATTAAAGCATATTTGGATTCAAATTACGCACAAACTTGATGCGAAATTACAATTTGTGGAAACATTTTATAAAACTGATGCATATAAATAAGATTCCTATGCAAAAAAGATTTTGAACTTCATTTTTAAATTTTATATTATATATCATATCCGATAAAAATATATTTAATTATGGCGAATTCGCCATAATTAAAAACAAATGCTTGTATTGGAAGAAGTTTTAAATAAAAAATTATTAAAATAACAAATTTTACAAATTAATTTGCAAAAAATATAAGATTTTATAAGATAGTTAAAAAGATGCTGTGAGTTTTCCTCCTAAAAGATTAAATATAGCTAAAAAACTTCTTATCCCAGGATTACTGTCTTTCGAAAGCATATTATAAATAGATTTTCTTGTTACTTTAGCTTCTTTAGCAAGTCCTTTAATATTTCCTTTAGCTTTTGCTACTACTTTCAATCCTTCAAGAAAAACAGCTATATCTCCACTTTTATTAAATTCATTTGCAATAAATTTTTCATATCTTTTTAAATGCTTAGGATTTGTCGCTAATTTTTTTGCAAATGTTGTATCAAAGTCCTCTAATGCTAATATTTTCTCCATATTCATTTTATAAATCCCCCTTATTTTAAATATATACTATTCTTTACTATATTTCCATTACTAATAATCATAAATTTTTTTTATTTCTTTAGCTTTTTTTATATCTTCTTGCTGAGAACTTTTATCTCCACCACAAAGTAGTAAAACAATATGTCCTTCAACATTTGTAAAATAAACTCTGTATCCTTTTTTATAATTTATTTTGATCTCATGAATTCCATCACCAACTGATTTTACATTCGAAAAATTACCATTTTCCAATCTATAAATATAAATAGATATTTTATTCATCAAATCTTCATCTTTTAGTTTTTCAAACCACTTTGTAAATATTTTACTTACTTTTACTATGTATTTTGTCATATATTTTATCCTCACATATAGTGTATAATATTTTACTCACTAAGTCAAGAGTTTTTATTTTACGACAGATGGTATTCTACCAAAAACAAGTATGATTTACCAGAAAAAATTTAATAAGGATTTGATGTTGGTAAGATAAATTGGCACAAGGACAACTACCAAGAAAGTTGGTAAAATCTCGAGAGAGACACGAACGAAAGAAATCACCAAGAATATTGGTAAAAGCTCAATAAAAAACAAAAAGAGAGAATTACAAAAAAATATTGGTACAAGCTCGGGATGTGCTGTAAGGAAAGGAAAAAATAAAAGAGATTTGTCAGAAAAATTTACTAAATTAAAAAATAGACATTGATATATCTTTTAATGTTTTTATTGTCTGTTCAAACTTTATTGCATTACTTGACAAATCATAACACATATTTTGAACAAAAGCTTGATAAAATTTGTTAAAAATCTTTTCAGACTTAAACAAATTATACAACTGCTCAAAAGCCTCTTTAATACTATCAAACTTATTGTCTTTATCTCTTTTAATTTTATCTTGATTATATATATTTTGTAAAGTTTCTGCGAATAAATTTCTATTTTGTAATATTGTGTCTTTTAACATTGCTAAATCATATAAATGCCTAATTAAAGTGGGATCATAATCTTTTTTACTTGAATACAGTATTCTCCACAATAAAGCACTATATTTTTCAGCAGCCAGTTCTATAATATTAATACAATGTATTTTGAAAATATTTTCTGAATTTTTTGTGTATCTATCGGCAAGAGTCATTATTTCTTTTTCTTTCATTTTTAATTTTACAGGACAAAAAAACAATTCCAATTTTATTTCCGGTCTTAAATACAGATTATTTTCTGCAATATGTTTATACTCTATATCTATTATTATTCTATGACTGGTATCCTCTTTTTTTATAGAAATAACTTTAAAATTTTCATTTTTATTTATAAGCTCTAAAATTTTATTAATAAAATTTTTTCTTTCTTCTCTTGAACTAATTATTTTTTCATGAATTCTTAAATCAATATCTTCTGAAAATCTTTTCGTTACATTATATGCTTTAGATAAACATGTCCCGCCGGAAAAAATCAATCTAAATTTATCATCTTTTAAACAACTTAAAATATACAAAACTTGCGTAACATAATAGTCCTTTTCAAGAAAAGATATATCTATAGCAAGTTCTTCAGATAAATTTTGTAGTAATGGAAATTGAATTTTGTTAAACTTTTTCATAAATAAGATTAATTCCGTTGAATGATATTTTTCTGCTAACTCTATCTTTTACTCCTACTACTCTCCCGGTAGGGATTTGCGTTGTTTTTCCTGTATTGTATAATTGTTGAGCTGCAGTAGGATAAATTTTCACACCTAATTTTCTTAGAGCCTGTCTTCCTGCAGAAATAATTCCACCTTCGGGTATATAAGAATTTGATATATTAGAAAATTTTGCTTTGGCATAAACTCCTTTACCTATATGTATCAAAACATTATCGGAAACAAGCTTTCTTAATGCTCTTAAAATTTGATCTTTATCTGTACTTAAATTATAAAAATCGGACAGAACAAAAGACAAATCTTTTGACCTAATTATCTTTTTGTAGATTTTTAAAATTAAACTTTTCCTTCTATACATTATTTTCTCTTTTACCACATTTTATTGCTACAAAAACACGACACTTATTCGTCATAGAAATTATACTATATGGCAATAAAAAAGTCAATAAAAAACACTGTTTTTGAATCAGTTGAATAGTTGAAAGGTTTGGCATACCGAAATTCGTAATCGGGAATCTCGTCGTTGTCGTTGCCGTTTCAACTATTCAACTCTTCAACTATTCAACTTTTCAACTGTCTTTCTGTCATGCTGAGCTTGTCGAAGCATCTCGTCGT
>CALGGE010000070.1 GCA_937916125.1 uncultured Elusimicrobia bacterium
AGAAATGCACCCGTCAACGTCCACGGCAACCCGCTTATTTTATGTGTTTCGGATTCTCTGTGTACCCCGCCCAATACTTTCAAAATAAAAACATTAAAATTTTCATTTCTTGCTCGGATAAATTCACCCGCCAAAACAATAAGTATTGCAATTGCAAGCCCCCAAAGAACAACACTCCTCGGCAAAAACCAGTAAGCTGCAACATATATCAGCGTAAGAATATGAAAAGTTTTTCTTTTTATTTCGTCTTTAGGAAAACCAAGCATTTATATACTCCCGTAAAAATATATTTATAAAATTCTATTCCGTTATAAAAAACTTTAATAAAAAAATCTTTAACATTTATGGCATCGGGAAATATCCACGCAAGCACAAATACTACAGTTATTATATTAACAAAACAAACAAAAACTAAAGAGAAGAAATTTCCGTAAACACGCATATCTTCCTGTCCTATTTTTATGGCATAGAACGTAAGCGCATAATGAAAAGCAAGTGCCATACCCGAAAAGAACAGAAACCACGAATAAATTTTTGTCGTGTCGATAAAAAATGCCAAAGTAAAATATACTATGATAATTATTACCGAATATAACGGAAAAAAGTAAGGCGACAATGTAATAAAAATATTATCTTTATTAAGTGTAACACTGCCGCCTTTTTTTGAAACTTTAAATTTTTTTATTTGTGCTCCGCTCAATATTCCCGCAACGGCGTGCGTAAGTTCATGACCGAAAACATAAGTAGCCATAGGCTTAAAAAATATAAGCTGAAACAATAAATATACGCCTACCCCTACCCAAAACGGGACGGTATCGGCACTCGTTTTTTCCGCAAAATTAAAAAACAACAGCAAAAAATTATATACGAGCACCAACAACAAAGGAAGCAAAAATATTGAAATTACGAACCTTATTTTACTCAATTTTAGAATCCGACATTAAGCCCGAATGTATAACTCGGTACACCGTCAGTATAATGAACGCCGATATTTCCGTTAACGACAAGTATTGATATCGCCACACCGAAGCCGTATCCCATACCGTCGGCAGAACCTGTCATACCGCTATGGATTGAAGATTTATCTTCAACTTTAGTCTGATCCCAACCGACACAAACATAAGGAGTTACGAAAGGAACGGGAAATGTAGCCGTTGCACCTAAAGCGAGATTATTTGCATTAAGTTTGTTTCCGCTGTCGCTTACGTTTGCCAATGTATATACGCCCTGCACGGTAACGGACGGAATAAAGAAAATATCGCTGTCGTAAACTTTATATCTTAAACCACCGCCGTAAATATTAGTGCCGTAGCAATAGCCGTACTTTGCCAAAAGTTCAAAGTCGTAAGGAAGCCCCAAAGAAGCATTAATCATAGGAACTATCAACAAATTTGTACCTTCCGCTCTCATAATTTCATTATCTACATTTACGGTATTAAGTTTTGCCGAAGCACTAAATTTCAAAAGCCCCAGTCCGACGGATACGCCGTAATTGCCTCCGGTCATAACTGCACCCATATCGCTTGCCAAATTATTTAAATAATGTTTTGCCAAGCTGTCCGAAGCGGCGTTCATTTTCTCGTTGAATTTGTCAAACGGATTTGCAAACGCCGAAGATACTGCCAAACAAAATACTGCAACCGACAACAATAATTTTTTCATTTTTTCTCCTTTTGAAAAAATCGCTTTGCGATTTTTAGTTTAAATATTTTATATACTGCGTGTCCATCCGGAGTTGAACCGGAATCATCGGTTCCGGAAACCGAAGCTCTATCCTATTAAGCTATGGACACATTAAAACTTGCTCCGCAAATTCGGTTAAAAAGCCGAAGAGTCGCCTTGCGATTTTTTCAATTTTACAAACTTTATTGTTTTTTCCATTATATCCTTAATGTAATCGGATTTTGAATATTTAAAAATATCGTCCATAATTTTCATGGCTTTTTTTCTTTCATTCAATCCGTAATAAGCTTCCGCCAATAAAAAATCCACAACTTCAACATTTTTATTTTTTATTTTTGACTTATAAAACGTCAACAAATTTTTTGCTTCCGTACAGTTTTTTGAAATAAGATAAAGTTCGGCAAGCTTACAATATACTTCAATATCAACTTCTTTCCCGTAAACATAAGGCAGTAAAATTTTCTCGGCTTTTAAAAAATCCTGTTTTATCTTATATATTTCGGCAAGCAACAGTGCGGCAGATTTATTTTTTCCTTTAATGTTTTTCAGTACATCCGCGGCATCATCAAGTTTACCGAATTCCTTATAAGAAACCGCAGTATTTACATAAACTTCTTCAGCCAAATTCTTTCTTAATTTTATGGCTTTTGTATAATATTCCAATGCCGCTTTATAATTTTTTAGGATTCTGTATATATCCCCCAGATTTATTAACGCCGTAACATGACCTCTGTCAAGATCCAGTACATTTTTAAATTTCATTATTGCAAGTTCGTAAAGTCTGTTATCTCTGTAAATTCTACCCATAAGCATTTTAATGTCGATTTTTTTAGGATATAAATATTCGGCTTCCCGAGCAACATCAATGGCAGACTCAAACCTTCTGTTATTCATATAAGCTATTGCCAAATTATAATACACGTTATACTTTTCTTTTTTTGTCAATTTATATTTTAACAGATCTTCGGATATATTAATTATATCATTCCAACGTTTCATATTAACATAGTAATAAAAAAGTTCTTTTAAACTTTTTTCTTTCTCGTTTTTGGATTTGGCAACCTGTAAATTATTTATCAAAACATCCTCATTAACGGCATTTTTATCGGCCGTAAACGAAGTTCCGAAGGCAACACTTAAAAATATTAAAATTAATAAGAAACTTTTGATTTTTTTACAAAGCATTGTTTTTCTCTGTTAATAAGTTCTTCCGTTTTTTCAACATTATTTCCGTTCAGCTTTAAAACTATATCATAATAATAATTTGCTTTTTGTTCGTCGCCGATTTCGGCATAACAGATTGTCAACTTTGTATATACGTCATCATCAAAGTTCGGAATTTGTTCCAAATATTCCATAGCCTGCATAAAATTTTGTTTATACATACTTATAACGGATAACACATACAAGTTATACGGATTTCCGTAGTTTGTTATTTGTCCGATTTCTTTTGCTTTTGCTTCAGCCTGTTCAAACTTTCCGTATTTTAATAAATTATACGAATATAAGTTTGCCATCACTATTTCATAATTAGGTTTTTCTTCGTCTATCGTTTTAAAATAGATATATTCATTTTCAAAAACCTTTTGATATTTTAACGTCATATATGAAGACAACAATATTAAAGCTACTAAAACCGTATAAACAATTTTTAAATCAAAATATTTTGTTAAAAAAGAAACAAAAACAATTATCATAAACATCAAAGGAATATAAGCTCTGCTTGCCTGAAAAAACATTTGTCCCGCTATCAAACTGATAAGCAACATTAAAACCGGAAAACAAAAATACAAAATTTTTTCCTTCCAATCCGATTTTGAACAAAAGGAAAACAAAAGAACGGCACATATCGAAATTATGCCTCCGATAAGATTTTGCATACTTGTATATTTTGAAAAATGAATTTTAAATAAAATTGCCGCCGAATAATAATCAAACAAAGTTTTTATGTTATTTAACACCATTGAAAAATATTCGATTGAAATAACCTTTTCGGAAACTTTTTCGTACAAGATAAAAAAAGTTATTATTAACAAAAATTGTATGCCGAAAATAATACAAAAATTTCTGTTTATTTTTTTATTTTCTTTAAACCAAACAAACAAATACATTAAAGGAAATATCACGGCAATTTCTTTAATAAAAAGAGCAACGGCAAAAAACGTAAAATTAAAAACCAAAAATACAGTTTTATCTTTTTTAAGATATTCAATAAAAAAAATCAATGACAGAATAAAAAAAACACAAAGCAAAGAATCATTCCTGCCCGGAATCCACGCCGCAGTAAAAATATTTATCGGATGAGCCGCAAAAAGAATCGCCGCAAAAAAAGATATCGACGTATCAAAAAAATATCTTTTAAAAAATATAAATATTAATACAGAACACAAAGCATGCAACATAATGTTTGTGGTATGCATTACAGCAGGCGATTCGGCAATGCAGTTATCAATCATAAAAGATATCGCCAAAAGCGGTCTGTAATAAGTTTTTATTGCGTTATTAAACAATATATTTTGCGTAAAAATATCTTTAACGGAATATTTTTCAAAATTAAAATTAATAAAAGTATCGTCATCGTTTCCCGAAATTCCGTATCTTGTCGTATCGGAATACATAAATATACAAAATATAAAAACAAACGCACAAAGAAATAGTACGACAAAGTGCGAATTACGTATTTGCTCCGGTATATGTGATATATTATTTTTTAACCGTTTCATATGCTTTTTGAATAATCAATTTTTTAATCTTTTGAATATTTTCTTTGCCGGCAATAAATCCGGCATCTATACATTCTGCCGCTTTATTTAATTCCGCCGCAGAAATATCGTTAACTTTAGGAGAAATTACTATATCCGACATTGCCAAATTATTTCTGTCACTCTGTTGTCCCTGAATATAAATAGTCTGAAATAACGTAGAAAAAACGTTGTTATATGAATTTTTTGTTATATCGGCACTTACGGCAACGGTTATTATGATATCCGGATCGAAAAGTTTTGCTACGGATACGGGAATATTTTCCACCAATCCGCCGTCAACAAGATATCTCTGCCTGTAAGGCACGGGAGAAAACAATCCGGGAATTGTGGCACTTGCTCTTGTTGCAAGTGCTACGGGCCCTTCTTTAAAAATAATTTTCTCACCGGTCTTGATATCGGTTGCCACACATGCAAATGGTGTTTGCAACTGAAAAAAATATTTGTCGCCTATTTTATCCGCAACAAATTTTTCCATTTTTTCCGTAGAGAGCAGTTTTTCGGAAAAAACCATTTCAAGTAAAGATACCGCCCCCAAATTACTTACGTCTCCCCAATCAATCTGTTCGGAAATTTTTTCTATTTCTTCTATTTCAACACCTGAACAATAAAAAGAGCCAACCAATGCTCCCATACTTGTACCCACCACCATATCAATGGGAATACCGGCTTCTTTTAACGCTTTAATTACGCCGATATGAGCAAAACCTCTCGCACCGCCGCCGCCCAAGACCAAAATAATTTTAGGTCTTAAATTTTTCGGCAGTTCCGTAACTCTGTAAAAAAGGTGATCCTGTAAAAACTTTTCCTGTTCAAATGAAAAGGCTGTTGCATTTAACAACAATACAATCACAAGCCCGATGATGATATTAGTTAATTTTAGGTTCATAATTTTCCGCTTCGCAATTTTTACTGTCTTCCTATCGCAAGACCGAGTTCTATCAAACTTTTCATATAATTAAATTTTATATCGATATTTAAAAGTTCCTGTTCCATATTAGCGGTTTTACCGTTTTTAATTTTAGAAACTTTCCTGTACCAAAATTCACATTCACCGTAAGCCTTTCTTACTTCAAGCTTTACTTTTTCCTCTATTTGCGATCTCTCGATAGCCGATTTTCTTGCCTTAATTTTATTTTGTTTAAGTCTCGAAAACATCGCTCCGCCCTCAAATATAGGCAAGTTTAAATTCAACGAAACATACCAATCTTTTTCTTTTTGATCGGTATCGTCGCCCAAATAATCATAAGCGGCACCCAACATCAAAGTAGGAATTTTTTCCATATATATCAGGTTTACGGATATGTTATCCATAGTTTCCTGATATTGCGTAGTTTTTATTTCCGGACGAAATTGATAAGCCCACAAAATGCACTGTTGCAAATCGATATCAAAATTCTTCACTTCAAGTTTTCCGTCAAGCTCAATCTTTGTATCAAGCTCCAAACCTATCAATGCCAAAAAATCAAGAATATCCATATCATATTGATGTTGTAATATTTCCAGCTTGTTTTTCAGTACGGAATTATTATTTTTTTTCAAATATTTTTTATAAACTTTTATTTTTTCTTTTGTTGCCAAATTTTTATAAAAATTTATTTTAATATTCCCTATAACTTCGTTTCTTTTTATTTCGGAATTATTCTGCATTTTTTCATAATTAAGTTTTGCCAACTTATTGGTAGCTTTCGTCCTGCCGCCGTTATAAATATTTTGCCATAAGGAAAGTCTGGCGGAATAAAAATATTCCCTGTTGCCGTCCGGAAGCAAAATTATAGCAGGCAAAGAATGAGAATTTATAGTCGTAGAAACATCGTTGCTGAACCTTGATATGTTAAAATTGAAATCCAACGTAGGGAAATACAAAGATTTTGCTTCTTTTACTCTCTGTTCCGCAAGAAGAACGGATTCTTTGTTTATCAAAACATCGTGGTTAATGTTGGAAGCAAGCCTTATACATTCGTCCAAAGACAAAACCCTTTCAACTTTTCGACCGATTTTTTGTACGGCAAAAACTTCCGTCGTACACGAAAGCAAACACAAACATAAAATAAATACTAAAATTTTTTTCATTACTTTACTCTTATAATTAAATTTTTTAAATCTTTAATTTGTTGCAATACCGACTTCTTTGATGTTCCGCCGTAAGATATTTTGGCATTAACTATATTTTTTACGTCTATATATTTATACAAATCTTTCTCTATTTCGGGAGAAAACTTTTTATATTCTTCTATAGATAACTTATCCAAAGTTTTATCGTTATCAATACAGTAATGAACTATTTTCTGCACGATACCGTGAGCCGTTCTGAAAGGAATGTTTTTTCGTGCCAAATAGTCCGCAATTTCCGTCGCCTGCAAAAATCCTTTTTCTGTACTCTTGTAAGTTCTTTCTTTTTTGAAAGTCAATGATGCCATAATATCGGTAATAACTTCCAAACAGAGTTTTAGCGTATCTCCCGCATCAAATACGGGCGGTTTATCTTCCTGTAAATCTCTGTTATATGCAATGGGCAAACCTTTCATTATGGTAAGCATCGCCATCAAATCGCCAAAAACTCTTCCGGTTTTACCTCTGATAACTTCGGCCGTATCGGGATTTCTTTTTTGAGGCATTATCGACGAACCGGATGTAAATTTATCGTCTATATGAATAAAATTAAACTCCACCGACGACCAAGTAATAATTTCTTCGGCAAGTTTCGATAAATGAACGGCAATTAAAGACAAATCGAAAATATACTCGGCACAAAAATCTCTGTCGCTTACGCCGTCGAGAGAATTTTCGCAAGGTCTGAAAAATTCCAAAAGTTTTGCCGTATAATTTCTATCTATCTTAAAAGACGTCCCCGCAAGAGCCGCACTCCCCAAAGGCATAACATTGGTTCTTTTCAAACAATCGATAATTCTTTCCTTGTCTCTCTGTATCATCCAAGCATAAGCAAGCATATGGTGAGAAGCTATTATCGGTTGTGCAGGCTGTAAATGCGTGTAGCCCGGCATAATAACGTCGATATTTTTTTCCGCCTTATCGACAAGAACTTTCTGAAAATCATTTAACATATCAAATATAGTTAAAATTTCTTTTCTTACATACAATCTTAAATCGGTAGCAACCTGATCGTTTCTGCTTCTGGCCGTATGCATTTTCCCGCCGACGGGACCTATTCTTCCGATAAGTTCTTTTTCAACCGCAAAATGGATATCTTCTTCCATCGGAAGAGTCCACCCTTTTGATAAATCTTTTAAAATTGATTTAAGTCCGGAAATGATTTTTTTGCCGTCGGAAGAAGGAATGATTTTTGTTTTAACCAACATTTCCACATGTGCGATAGAACCCTCAATATCAACTTCGCCCAAACGTTGGTCAAAGGAAAACGAGCCTATAAATTGTTCAAAATTTTTCATTGCTACCTCTAAAATAAATATAATAAATATATATAACAGATTTTACTAAATTCTACGATAAAAAGCCAATAAAATAATAAGCCGTTGTTGGAAGTATTGAAGGACGGATAAAGGTATGGAATACCGGAAAAGACAGTTGAACGGTTAAAAAGTTTTTATCGTTCAACTTTTCAACCGTTCAACATTTTCAACCGTTTTTATATAAATTATAGTTTATTTCCTCAAGAGTGCCTGAACTTTCGTCGGCAATCCGAAAAGATTAATAAATCCTTCGGCATCTTTATGATTATAAATTTCATCTTTGTCAAAAGTTGCAAGTTCTTCCCAATAAAGAGGGCTTTTTGCTTTTCTTGATACTACGGTCATATTTCCTTTATACAATTTAACCGTTACCGAACCGGTAACATATTTCTGGGTTACGTCAACAAAAGCATCAAGAGCTTCCCTTAAAGGATTAAACCACAAACCGTTATATGCAAGTTCCGCATATTTATGAGCAATTAATTCTTTATAATGAGCCGTATCTCTGTCAACCGTCATTGTTTCAAGTTCGTTATGTGCAAAGTACAAAAGCGTTGCTGCGGGAGCCTCATATACGCCTCTGGACTTCATACCGACAAGTCTGTTCTCGATAATATCAATTCTGCCGATACCGTTTGCACCTGCAACATCGTTAAGTTTCTGAACCAAAGAGACAGGATCGAAAGTTTTTCCGTTAATAGCTACGGGAATACCTTTAACAAAATCAATCTTTACGTAAGTTGCTTTATTTGGAGCGTCTTTCGCGGAAACCGTCATTTGGAACATATCTTCATCCCATTCGTTTTCCGTATCTTCCAAAACTCCGCCCTCATAAGAAATGTGCCAAAGATTTGCATCGGAAGAATAAGGTTTTGCTTTTGTTACGGGGACAGGAATGCCTCTTTTTTTAGCATAGTCTATCGCATCGTTTCTTGATTTAATATCCCATATTCTCCAAGGAGCAATAATTTTTGCATTAGGCATCAATGCTTTAAATGCAAGTTCAAAACGAACCTGATCATTTCCTTTTCCCGTTGCACCGTGACAAATTGCGTCGGCTTTTTCTTTCTTTGCTATTTCAACGATTTTCTTTGCGATAACCGGTCTTGCCAAAGAAGTTCCGAGCAGATATCTGTTTTCATAAAGTGCATTTGCCTTTATCGCAGGAAATATATAATCCGTTACAAATTCTTTTTTAGCGTCGATAACATAACATTTTGAAGCACCTGTTCTCTTTGCCTTTTCTTTAAGACCTATAACTTCTTTATCCTGCCCTACATTTACGCAACAAGCGATAACTTCGGCATTGTAAGTCTCTTTTATCCATGATAAAATGATGGATGTGTCCAACCCGCCCGAATAGGCTACTACTACTTTTTTGATGTCTGCCATTTTAATGCATCCCCCAATATTTTGATTGTTTTGTCTATATCTTTTTTTGTTATAACAAACGGCGGTAAAAACCTTAACACTTTTCCCTGTGTGCAGTTTATTAACAATCCGTTATTGATACAAAATTCTACAATATCTTTGCCCGGAAAATCAAGTTCTACACCTACCAACAATCCTAAATTTCTGATTTCTTTAATGCAAGAAAATTTTTTCTTAAGTTCGTTTAACCCTTTAACAAAATATTTTGCCTTTGCGGAAATATCTTTTAGAAGTTTCGGAGTTATCTGTTTGAATACTGCCGTTGCAGCCGCACAAGATACCGGATTGCCGCCGAAAGTGGAACCGTGATCCCCGTAATTAAAAACTTCGGCAACTTTTTTATCCGCAACAACCGCACCTAAAGGCAACCCGTTTGCAATCGATTTTGCCAGCGTAAAAATATCAGGTTTTATACCGTAATTCTGCCATGCAAAAGTTCTGCCCGTTCTTGCCATACCGCACTGAATCTCGTCACAAATTAAAAGAATATCATTTTTATCGCAAAGCTTTCTCAATTCCTGCACAAACTTTTTATCGGCGATATATATTCCGCCCTCACCCTGAACAAGCTCTATCATTACGGCAACGGTTTTTTTATTTATTAACTTTTTAACGGAATCGATATTATTAAATTCCGCAAAAACAAATTTCTCCTGCAGAGGTTTGAATGGCGTATGAAACTTTTCCTGACCGGTTGCCGCCAAAGTAGCAAGCGTCCTTCCGTGAAAAGAATTTTTAAATGCTATTATTTCGTACCTTTTTGTTCCGTCCTTCAACGGACTGTCGGAACCCCACTTTCTTGCAATTTTTATTGCACCCTCATTTGCTTCCGCACCCGTATTTGCAAGAAACACTCTTCCGTTTTTAAAAGATTTTTCAAGTATTGCCTTAGCCGCATCAACCTGAGGTTTGGAATAATAAACATTTGAACAATGAACAAACAAATCCAATTGTTTTTTAATGGCCGAAATCACTGCGGGATTGCCGTGTCCTAAAGAGCATACGCTTATCCCGGAAAAGAAATCAAGATATTTTTTACCGTTTTCATCCCAGACATACTGACCTTTGGCTCTTTTGACCGAGACATTATATCTTTTATATGTCTTCATTAAATATTTATTTTCAAGTTGTTGAGTGTTCATTATATCTCCTTTCTTTTCATTTTTGTCACGGTTATTTACGAAATTTTTATCAACGACATCATTCGTCCGTCAGTTTTTTCTCTTCTGTACGAGTAAAACATTTCATATTCATGACATGTACAGTGCGAAGATGTATAAACTTTCGCTATATTTAATTTTTTCATTTGTGCTTGTGCCTGCTTGGCAAGAGAAAGATATTCTTTCTTTGGACCGACATTAAATATTTTCTTTAAATCCTCTCCCACCCGATAACAGCACTCTCTTATATGCGGACCTATATATGCAAAAATATCGGACGGACTTATACCGAAATCACGCAAGAAACTTATTACGGCACTTTCTATTATACCTTCCGCCAAACCTCGCCAGCCCGAATGAATAAGAGAGACTACGGAATAATCTCTCGACGTAAAAAATATCGGCATACAATCTGCCGTAAATATACACAAATAAATATCTTTGTCGTTTGTTATAAGTCCGTCGCAGGATTCAATAAAATTTCCGCAATCTTTGTGAGAAACTTTTTTTACAAGCGTTCCGTGTATTTGATTTGCAAAAACTATTTTACTTTCGCCTATTCCGACAGATTTACAGAAAATTTTTCTTTCTTCGGCATTTTTCATATTACCGCAAAATTTCGTTGTAGTTAAATGCCAAATATTAAAATTATTTTCAACGATAATTTTATTATCCATTACAATACTCTATATAAAATTTACTTCACGAATCGGTTGTACGGTTGAAGAGCCTTTTTATCGTTACAGTCTTCTCGGTCTGTGAACTTCGCATGCGGGCTGAGCAAAAGGATCTCTGTTTTTCTCCTTAAAATCCATCTCCTGCTGAGTATGCTTCATCTCTTTTGTTTCTTCCTGTTGGGCATTTTCGAATAAATCTTTTGCCGGTTCATCTTTCTTTTGAAAAGAAGCTATTATTGCAACTTTTATTTTGGTATTCAAATTATCGTCTATCACATAACCAGGCTTTATTGAGGGTTTATTTTTGCATTTTTGCATCAAATCGTCTTTAATTTTTTTCATATCACCGACGGTAAACTCGTTTTGTTTCGAACAGAACGCATTGAATAATATGGCATTTGCTTCGGTAATATCTCCCCCCTCCACAAACTGATTAAGCAAAGCTTTACCGTAAGCCTCACCTAAAGTCTGTCCGTCACCAAGAGCAATTATTGCGTATTCGGATTTTGTCAGCACTTCCTTAACGTCCGCAAAATCTATATTAATTTCTCCCGTCTTTGTTATCGTATCGGTTATTGACTCAATTGATATTCTTAAAACATCATCTATGTACTTAAAAGATTCTCTGTAATGAGTTTTTTCATCTATTAAAGAAAATATTTTATCGTTGGGAATTATTATCAACGCATCGGTATATTCTTTAAGTTTGGCAATACCTTTATTTGCATTTTGAATTCTTTTAGGACCTTCCATCTCAAACGGTCTCGTTACAACACCGACGGTAAGTATCCCCTTTTCTTTTGCAAGTTTAGCAATAATGGGGGCAGTTCCGGTTCCCGTTCCTCCGCCCATACCTGTAGTAATAAAAACCATATCGGCACCGCTTAAAATATCCTTTAACTTTTCTTCATCCTCTTCGGCATACTTCCGTGCTTTCTCCGGGTCTCCTCCGACACCCTGTCCGTCTTCGCCCAGCTGGATTTTATTATCGGTACTTGCTTGTCTTAAACTTTCCTTATCCGTATTAACGGCATAAAACTCCACATTCGAAACATTTGCCGCTATCATCCTGTTAACGGCATTTACACCTCCGCCGCCGACGCCGATAATTTTAATATTCGCCGCTTGTTGTTTACTTGGTAATATTATATCCATTATATTGTCTCCGTTATGATATATCTTTAAATATAATCTTTAAGCCAACCTGCCAATCCTCCGAAAAACCCTTTTGTTTTTCTTTCGGACTTAACAAAATTTTTTGCTTCGTTTTTTATTACCGAAAGTGCCGTCGTATATACCTGACTATCCAACATATTTTTATCCGAACAAACAACGTCTTCATCGGTAAAGTTTGCAATTTTGGCTACCGTGTTGAAATATTTTTCAAAAGCTTCCGGCATACCTCTTAACAATGCACCCGCTCCGGTAAGAATAAATCCGCCGACATACTCGTCAACCATAATATTTTTTTCTTCCAATTCTTCTGCCAGTTTACCGAGTTGCAAATCTATCTGAGGTTTGATAATATCAACGAGCTGTCTTTTGGTTAAAGGCTGTTTCTTACCGTTATACGTGGTATATTCTATTTCAACGTTTTCGCCTTCGCTGATCAAATCTTCCAATATAACACCATAAGTTTCCTTTATATGAGAAGCTTCTTTTTGATTAACTTTCAATTCTTTTATTATATCTCTTGTAACATAATATGAACCGAAATTCAATTCAAAACAACATTTTATTTTTCCCTCACGATAAACAACAACACCTGTTGACATATCTCCGATATCGACAAATATACAATTGTTCTTTTTATCCTCTTTGGAAACAAGCACATCGCTGATGGAACTGTAGCCGTATTTTAATAAAGGATCATTTGCGGCCTTTCTGATATTATTCATATTATTTTTTGTTCCCACAACCACAATCGCCATAAGTTCCAAATATTTCCCGCTCATTCCGACAGGATCAACGACTTTTTGATCTTCATCTATAATATACTGTTGAGGAATAATATCAACTATTTCTTTTTTTTCTTCGATTTTATTGTTTTCTTCCAGTCTTACCCTGATATCTTCGACTGTATCTCTTGTTATTTCCACTTCGTATTCTTCGGCAATTTTATATCTTGCCCCCGCATTAAATACTTCAATCAAAGAACCTCTTATTGCACAGAGAACATAATCGAATTCTTTTATAAAGAAATCTCTTTCGGCATTGATAAAGAATTTTTCTATCGTATATTTTGCATCCTGTATCGCGGTAATCGCACCGTCTTTAATACCGTCGCAGGAATAAGTGTTTGCCGATAAAACTTCTATTTTTGAGTTTACATTATTGTATTTTGCAATCACACCGTGTACGGAATTTGTCCCGATATCCAAACTTAAAATATTCAATTCTTCGTTTTCCATTTTCACTCCCTAAAACAGCAATTTATAATTTTGCTTCATTTTGTTTCCTGTTCCGCATTTTCGTCGGGAACAACTTTAACTATAATTCTGTCTTTGTTGTTATCCATAAGACTTAAATCTACATACTTCGCGTTTATATTTCTTTCCGTCAAATCCTTTAATACAAATCTCAACTTGTCGGTTTTTTCTTCGGTTTTTTTATACTGAATATGCCCCCAACATACCGTTTTATCACCCATATTCAAAATAACATCTTCGGTTTCACCGAACTTTATCTCGGTTATTGCGGGAATAAAATCCGTCATATACGTTTTAAATTGTTCAAAAAAATTCAATAAAGTTTTCTTTTCTTGTTCATCCGAATATGTAAGAACGGGAATTTTCATATCAAACATATTCCCTCTCAAAGGAAAAGGCTTATTATCAAAATCTAATCCTATTTTATTGTCTCCGTCAAGTATAAACACTTCCGGAGTTCTTTCTTCCAAAGAAATTATAATTTTCTTTTCTTTCCAATCCCTTTTTAAGGAAATGTTTTTAAGCTCGGGTTTTTCTTCCTGCAACTGAGCCTTTGTAGATGCCAAACAAATCTTCAGCATACTGTCACCGACATTAAACGGGATAAGTTTTTTTATTTCCGTTTCGGTAACATTACCGCAACCGACAACATCAATATCATCTATAAAAAATCTTTCATCGTCATAAAGATATGTTTTTGCATAATTATATGCACGGAATAACAAAATAAAAATAAAAACCAAAATTCCCAAAATAAAAATTCTCAAAAAAGTTCTCTTTAAAAATTTAGCCAATTTCGGCATAAAACTTTCTTTGCCGCGTTTTCTCCCGTAAACAGAGGAAGAAGAGAACTTTCTGACATAAGTTCTTTTACTTTTATATTTTCTTGGTAAAGTTCTTTTCTTTATCATTTTTTATTTTGCCGATTTTAAAATTTCAAAAACCAAACTTTCAAAACTCATTCCGATATGCTTTGCCGCATCGGGAAACAACGAAGTTTTCGTCATGCCCGGCGATGTATTTAATTCCAAAACATATATTTTGTTATTTTTATCAACTATCATATCTACTCTGCACGTCCCGTTACAACGAAACTCTTCATAAACTTTAACTGCAATTCTTTGAATTTGTCTTAAAATTTTTTCGGGCAATCTTGCAGGAATAATATGTTTCGACTGTCCGACGGTATATTTGGACTTAAAATCATAAAACTTCCCTTTAGGGACAATCTCTATAACGGGTAAAGGAACTCCGTTCAGAACGCCTGCCGTAACTTCCATACCTTTAATATACTCTTCAACAAAAACTCTGTCTTTATACGAAAATGCCAGTTCAACGGCTTTTTCAAGCTCTTTTTCATTTTTTACTATCGATATTCCTATAGCGGAACCCTGTGACGCCGGCTTTACTACCGCCGGAAAAGATATTTTTTTAAAAGGTTCCGACCTTTCTATAACCGTCCATTTTGGAGTAGGGATATTTGCACATTTAAACATTTTTTTGGAGATAATTTTATCTATACTTGCGGAACTCGAAAAAACTCCGCACCCGGTATAAGGAATATCCATAAGTTCAAGTAAACCCTGTATTGTACCGTCTTCTCCGGGAGTACCGTGAAGAACAATATACGCCACATCTATTTTTTCTTTCTTTAATTTTTCGACAATATTTTTATCAACGTCTATCAATGCAACTTTAAATCCGAGTTTTTTAACGGCATCATAAACCGCCTTACCCGACATTAAAGAAATTTCTCTTTCCGACGATGTTCCGCCGCATAAAACACCGATTTTTTTATTTTCAAGATTTATCATTTTACCATCCGTATTTCAGTTTCAAGTCTAATATTATATTTTTCAAAAACTTTCTTTTTAACAAAACTTATAAGTTCCAGCATATCTTTTGCCGTACCGTTACTTTTATTAACAAAAAAATTTGCGTGCTTAGCCGATATTTCTATCTCTCCGATGTTATAATTTTTTAAAGAAAGGCTGTCTATCAATCTGCCTGCGGAATCGTTTTGAGGATTTTTAAATACGCACCCTGCACTTTTGACACCAATAGGTTGAGAAAGTTTTCGTTTTTCAAGTTCGTGTAAAACTACATTTAAGATATCATTTTTATCGGTTTTTTTCAACCTAAAAAAAGCTCTTGTTATTATACAATTTGACAGATTGCTTTTTCTGTATTCAAAATTTATATTTTTTTTCTCTAAAATCTTTTTATTTCCGTCGAAATCTACAATTTCTATTTTAATAAGATTGTCTGATATAGACCATTCTTTTACTCCGGCATTACCGAATATTGCCCCGCCTACGGTTCCGGGAATACCCGCAAGATATTCGAAACCGCTTAAACCCTGTTCTGCAGTTTGCTTTACAACAGCCTGTAAACTTGCTGCCGCTGCAACCGATATAATCTCTATCGTCATTGCGAGTTCTTCGGAGTATGGTAATTCGGTATCTTTATTGTTTATTACAATCTTCCAATCGTCTAATATTCCAATCTTATTAAAATTGTTGCTCTGCAACAATTTTATTATTATTCCTTTAAAACCGTCGTCGGAAAAAAGAGTATTCGTCCCGCCGCCGAGAATAAAAAACTTAATTTTATTCTTATTTATAAACTTTAACAAATCACATAATTTTTCTTCCGTCTCAACTTCAACAAAAAAATCGGCATTACCGCCTATACCAAGCGTTGTGTGCTTTGATAACGGTTCGTTAATTTTATATTTATACTTTCCGGATGATAAAAATTTTTCTATATCGGTACTCATAATTTTAATAATTCTTCTCCCTGTTGCCAGACATTTCCGGCACCGAGCGTAAGAAGAATATCATTTTCTTTTAATGTTTTTGCCACGTCTTTTATATCGGTAAATTTAAAGACATTGCACTTATTTTCTTTTGCACTGTTAATAATCAAATCCGAAGTTACCCCTTTTATCGGCTTTTCGCTTGCGGGATAAATATCCATAACATAAACTACATCCGCTTTCTTTAAAGCCTTACCGAATTCTTTATATAAATTTTGTGTTCTTGTATATCTGTGCGGTTGAAATACGGTAACAAGTCTCTTTTTAGGATAGTTGTGTTTCAGTGCCGAAAGAGTGGCAACAACTTCCGTCGGATGATGACCGTAATCGTCAATAACGGTTATACCGTCTTTTTTACCTTTTACTTCAAGTCTTCTGCCTACTCCGCCGAATTTGGCTAAAGCGTCTTTTATATTTACGAAAGGAATATCAAACTGAAGTCCTATACCGATTGCAGCCAAAGAATTTAACACATTATGTTCACCGGGAACTTTCAAAACTATTTTCCCCAATTTTTTGCCTTTATAAATAACATTATATTCCGTGTTTCCGTCAACAACGGCAATATCTTTTGCCGTTATGTCGGGGCTTCCGGTAAACCCGTAAGTTATACATTTTCTCGTCGTCAAAGGCAAAATTTCCTTTACCAGTTTACTGTCCGTGCATACCAACGCCACACCGTAAAAAGGCAAACTGTTAATATGTTTGATAAAAGCCTGTTTCAAATTTTCCATATTCCCGTAATAATCAAGATGATCGTTATCGATATTTGTTACTGCCGTTATTACGGGCGAAAGTTTTAAGAAAGAGCCGTCGGACTCATCGGCTTCGGCTATCATATATTCACCTTTGCCAAGACGAGCATTTGTTTTAAGATTTTTCAGTCTGCCGCCGATTACTATCGTCGGGTCAAAACCGCCTTCGTCAAGAACCATAGACGTAAGCGATGTTGTGGTCGTCTTTCCGTGCGTACCTGCAATGGTAACGGTATATTTCAATCTTGCAAGTTCGGCAAGCATTTCAACACGGGGAATAATTATAATTTTATTTTTTATTGCTTCTTTTACTTCGGGATTATCTTTTGATATTGCGGTAGATGTAACAACCACGTCAACATTTTTGATATTTTCGGCTTTATGTCCGATGTAAATTTTAGCTCCGAGATCTTTTAATCTCTGCGTAACTTCGGTCTTTTTTATATCGGAACCCGACACCTGATGACATAAATTCAATGCTACTTCGGCAATACCGCTCATACCGGCACCGCCGATACCGACAAAATGAATTTTTTGCTTTCCGTTAAACATATTTACCTCCGAACACATCCGAAAAATACTATTGAAGTTTTTTCTCGTTTTCTTTTTTCTTTTTCAAATACTTCAAATATTCGGGGAACGTAACAACCTGTTTGCCTTTCTCGTCGGAGAAGAAAACATACGAACCGTAATTTTTGGTAAGTTCTATTTTTTCAATATTATCGGAAACCTGATCGTCATACCAAGCCGATATAATAACCGTATCTTTGATATTTTCGGAATTGACATAAGTTAAAAGTTCGGTTTTTAATATTTTGTTAAGTTCACTTAACACGGGAACCGAATCTTTAAAAACAACGTACATTACAACGGGATATTTTTTATCGTATTGTTTTACCTGAATATTATATTCTTCTTTTTCAATGATTTTTACCGGGACGTTTTGTTCATTGCTTTGTCCCTGCTCGGCAAAACTATATGATGATACCAAAGCAATAATTGATACCGTCAATAAAATTTTAAGAATTTTCATTTTTTGATCCTTCCAAATTTGCTCCGCAATTTTTCTAATCAGCCAATCTTCTAATTCTCTGATATTTCAAACTGCTTCGCGATTTTTTCCGCTACTTCTTCCGGAGTAATATTTTCCGTATTTATTGCAAAATCACACTGTTCGTAAGCTTTCTTCCTCTGTGCAAGAAGTTTTACTATCTGTTCGAAAGGTTTTGTCATTTTCTTTATCAAAGGACGAGTATCATCCTGTCCGAGTCTTTTTAAAATGTGGTCTGCCGACGCATATAAATTAAAAATCACACCGTTCTTTCTTAAGTTTTCAATATTTCTCGGGTCAACGGCAGCACCGCCACCGCAAGAAATAACACAATTATCCATTCTTGATATCAATGCAATGGTTTGAACTTCAAACTCTCTGAATTTCGGTTCACCGATACTTTTAAATATTTCGCTTATGGTTGCACCGAGTTTTTCTTCTATTACAGCGTCGGTATCAATAAATTCTCTGTTTAATTTTTTCGCAAGAATTTTACCGACCGTAGTCTTGCCTGTTCCCATAAAACCTGTAAGAACGATATTTTTCATTATATTTTTTGTATCCTTGAAATATATGTTTTATAATTGGCTTTCATATCTTTTAAGCAGTCTCCGCCGAACTTTTCTATCATGGCATTTGCAAGCTCATATGCAACGGCAGATTCTCCGACTATACCGGCTGCGGGAACAGCACAAACATCACTTCTGACCGCTTCGGCTTTTTCAGTTTTTTTAGTTTTTATATTTACGGATTTTAACGGTTTTACCAAAGAGGGAATGGGCTTCATCGTGCAACTTATTTCAATATTTTCTCCGTTGGTCATACCGCCTTCAGTGCCGCCTGCCCTGTTGGTAACTCTGTAAAATCCTTTTTTGTCCGAATAAAAAATTTCGTCATGGGCGTCAGAACCTAAAACTTTCGCAAAGTCAGTTCCGATACCGACTTCAACGGCTTTTACGGCCTGAATGGACATCAAACTTTGTGCCAGTTTCCCGTCAAGTTTTTTATCCCACTGAGTATGACTGCCTAAACCTACAGGTATATTTTCCGCTATTATTCTGAATTTACCGCCCAAAGTATCGCCTTTGGCAATTGTTTTTTTTATCAACTGAATCATTTTTTCGGAAGCCGTTTTATCGGGGCATCTGACTTCGGATTTTTCCGACAGCACCTGAATTTTTGATTTATTGATATTTGATATTTTTGCCGACACCGATCCGATTGCTTCGACATAAGAATAAATATTTATTCCGAATTCTTTCAACAATGCCTTACATACAGCACCGATTGCAACTCTTGCGGCGGTTTCTCGTGCGGAAGCTCTCTCCAAAATATCTCTAAAGTCCGAAACGCCGTATTTCATTAAACCTGCCAAATCCGCATGACCCGGACGAGGTCTGTTCAATGAAGAATCTTTTTTAGCCAATTCCGTAGGAGACATTATTTCCGTCCAATTTTCCCAATCTTTATTTTTTATCATTAATGTTATGGGAGAACTCATTGTATATCCGTGACGAACACCGGAAAGAATATTAACTCTGTCGGTTTCAATATTCATTCTCCGACCTCTGCCGTACCCCTGCTGTCTTCTTGCAAGATCAGCGTTTATATCTTCAACATTTATGGTTAGTCCTGCCGGAATTCCCTCGAGAATTGTAATCAACGCTTGCCCGTGCGATTCGCCTGCGGTTGAAAATCTTAACATACATATCTCCTTGAAACTGCTTATTGCGACCGAAATATTTTGCGATTTATATTTATCTTAACTTTTTATGTTTTTACGTTATACCGTCAATAGCTTCTAAAGAGGGTACTACTCTTAAAAATGTTTACTCTTCAGAAGTTTTGTTTTTATCCAAATTATAAAAAAGATTACAGTTTTCATATTCACCTATTGTTATATATACCATATCTTGGCTTTCCGTAGCATTAATCATCAAAACAAATGAACTAATTAAACGTATCTATCTTATTTCTCTAATAGCACTGCCGACGTTTGTGACACCGACAATTTTTATATTACCTTTATAGTCCAAATTTCTCAAATTACTTTTCGGAACGATAGCTTTTTCAAAGCCGAGTTTTTCCGCTTCCTGAAGCCTTTCTCTTATTTGACTGACAGCCCTCACTTCTCCTGCCAACCCCACTTCACCGAAAACTACGGTTTTTGCAGGACAAACACTGCCGTAGTTTGCACTTGCTATAGCACATGCTATTGCCAAATCCGATGCAGTTTCTTTTATTTTTATTCCACCGACAACATTTATAAAAACATCCTGATTATCAAGCGGAATACCTATTCTTTTCTCAAGAACGGCGATAATTATTATCACTCGGTTAATGTCGTACCCTGTTACCATTCTTCTTGGCAAACCGAAATTCGTCCTTGCAACAAGCGACTGAATTTCTATCAAAAGCGGTCTCGTTCCCTCAACGGACGTAGTAATAATATTACCCGCAACATTGGAGGAATTTTCGCTGATAAAAAGTTGCGACGGATTTTTAATTTCATCCAGTCCGTTACCTTTCATTTCGAAAATTCCCACTTCATTGGTCGGACCGAATCTGTTTTTATATGCTCTTAAAATTCTGTATATCTGTTGTTTTTCATTTTCAAAATATAAAACAGTATCGACAATATGTTCCAAAATTCTCGGACCTGCAAGGTCGCCATCTTTAGTTACATGTCCTAAAATAAATACGGTAATATGCCCGGATTTGGCTATTCTTAAAAGTTCCGCCGAACATTCCCTTACCTGACTTACCGAACCCGGTGCGGCAGAAAGTTCCGGATGATACGTCGTTTGAATTGAATCGATAATTAAAAATTGCGGATGAACATTATTTACGGAAGAAACTATATTTTCAAGGTTTGTTTCGGATGCGAGAAAGATATTTTCTCCGTCAACATCTAATCTTTCCGCTCGAGATTTTACCTGAGAAAGAGACTCTTCTCCGGAAATATATAACACCGTCCCGACCTTTGACAGTGCACCTGAAATCTGCATCATCAAAGTAGATTTCCCTATTCCGGGAGCACCGCCCAAAAGAGTAAGAGAGCCGGGAACAATTCCCCCGCCTATCATATTATCAAATTCCGTTATGCCGGTTTTTATTCTCTTAAAACTTTTAACCGTAACATCGTTTAAAGCAAATGTCCCCGACGAAAAACCCGTTAATTGCCCCGTAGCTTTTACGGCAACGGGCTTATCCCTGTCGTCAATTTGTTCTACAAAAGTATTCCATTTATAACAGCCGGGACATTTTCCCAACCATTTGGGAGATTCGTGTCCGCAGTTTTGACAAACGAATATCGTTTTATTTTTTTTTGTTTTAGTAACCATTTTATTATTTGATCTCTAAGTAATAATTTAAAATCGAAAACAACAGAGAATATTTTACAAAAATTTTTAAAAATTATAAAGAAATTGTAGGGATTCAATACATATTGGACTGCTACAATTATATTCTTTTATTCCTTTAAATCTTTAAGTTTATCCCGTTTAGGCAAAAAGTTTTTTCCCGTAACCACTTTCCCGCCGGTTCTTTGCTCATATTCCTGTTTAGCATGTTTGGCAATATTGCCACCGATTTTAGCTGCTTTTTTATTCTCTTCCATTCCTGTAGCATTTTGGTTTTCTGCTGCCTGACGTGTGGAAAGTTCCGCTAATGCCGTAAATATCAGTTCGGCTTCACTCATGTGGTCCCTTAAATTTTGTGATTTTAACCCTTTCAAATTTTTATGTTCTTTTACGCTAACCCCACTCCATTCCTGATGTATAATATTTGTAAGTATCGCAAACTCTTCATTTTTTGTTATCTCGTGGTCTTTCCAATAGTCGGTTAATTTGTTCCTTGTTTCCTGCCCCATCATTCTCTGCTGTATCCATTTTTCGGAACGCCCGAGTTTTTTATAAGTTTCTCTTGCTCTGTCTATTGCCGTTGACGGGTCTGCCATTTCTTTCATCCTCTCATAACCTGTTTTGGCAAGCCACTGTTTAACCGGTTCTGCTTTCGGGCTTGGCACGGACTGGACAAGCCTTAAACAACCTTCCACATCCAGTGCATCTGTTTTATAAAATTTACCGTCTGCAGCCTGCATTTTCAGTTGACTACAAATTGTAGTCAACCGACTTCCTTCCCGTTTCAAACGAGTTTTTAACACACTCCAGTATTTTCTCGGTTCTTTGCTCTCAGTTAAAACTTCAATAATGTCCACTACGGAAAAATACCATTTATCTTTTTCTTCGTCATAAACTGAACGGATGTTTTTCTGTTCAAAAATTTTAATCTCATTTTTCATTTCTTTACCTCTGTTTTACATAGTATTTTGCAGATTTTATATAATAACATATATTATACAAAAACATATATATTTGTACAACTATTTGTATTGGTCAAAGATATATTGGACTGCTACAATTATATCCTTTTATTCCTTATTAGTCCGATATGTGTTTGAACTTTTCCGGAAATAAAAGGCAGTGTTGTCGCTATGTAACAACACTGCCTGTTTACATCCGGTACTTATGAGGTAAGAAAATTTATTTAATCACGGAAAATAAGAAAATTAGGTATGTTTAGGGATAAAAGAAGAAATATTTGTATTAAGTTGATTAAAAAGAATTGATTGTTTT
>CALGGE010000071.1 GCA_937916125.1 uncultured Elusimicrobia bacterium
CTGTTTTTTCTGTGTCCTTACATTTTCTGATATTCTTAAATTATTTCTGTTTTTTCTGTGTCCTTATATTTATTGATAAAATTTTATTTTTTAATGTTTTTCTGCAATTCGTTTTGCGACTCTTTCGTAAACACCCTTAGTACCCAGCATATTTCTGAACTTCAAAAGTTCTTTCTTTGTTTTGTTATAATTTTCGATCTGTAAAATTTCCAAAACTTTATTTGATATTTTTTCAGGTGTTGCATCATGTTGGATACATTCCGGAACTATCTCTTTGTTTAATAAAATATTTGCAAGCGTAATATATTTTACATTTATCAAAAATTTTGCAATCCGATAATTTGCTTCCGAAAGTTTATACATTACCACCATCGGAATACCCATTAATGCATTTTCCAAACTTACTGTTCCCGACGGACATATTGCAATATCAATATTATTTCTTTCGTCAAAATTTGCACCGTTTTTTATTTCAACATAATCGGGAATTTTGTAGTCGATTTTATCAAGAGAAAATAAAACAAATTTTGCATTTATTTTCTCTCTTAATATTTTTGCAGTATCAATAATTATCGGCAAATGACGCTTAATTGTATTTTTTCTGCTGCCGGCGAATAACCCCACAACGACAGCATTACTACCATTGTCTGTCATTGCGGATACTTTAGAGCGTGGCAATTCTGCATCGTTGTCGTTTGCCGTTTTATTGTACATTGTACATTGTGCATTATACATCGGATTTAGTGTCTCAGGTACTAAATCCAGAAGCGGGTTACCTTCAAAGAACACTTTGACATTTTCTTTTTCATACATTTCTTTTTCAAACGGAAGAAAAGGAAAAACCACATCGACATATTTTGCAATGTTCTTTATTCTATATTTTCTTGATGCCCATACTTGCGGAGCAATAAAATAATATACAGGAATTTTTAAGTTATGTGCGGCTTTGGCAATATGAATATTAAATCCGTAATAATCAACGAGAATTACTTTACTTATTTTCTTGTCAATAAAAATTTGTTTAATTCTTTTAAAAACATCTTTTAAAAAAATAACCTGTTTTATCGGGAAAAAACCGAATGCATTTACATTAACTATATCCTCAACAAAAATATCGGCAACCGTTTTTATTTGGTTACCGCCAACAGCATAAATATCGACACTGTCAGTGTTGGAAGAATAAAGTTTTTTTATTTCTTTTATTAAGTTTGCTGCGTGGATATCACCTGAAATATCCCCTGCAGAAATGAAAATATTAGTATTCATAATTGTATTATTATAGCAAAATGATAATAAATCGCAAAGGATTTTTTAGGTTAAGGCATTGCTGAAAGTTGAGAGAATGAAAGCAAATAGTAGTTTTATAAAAATAAAACGAGCATGAGTGTTCGTTTTCTGCTCGTTTTGCAAAATCAGAAAATTGCTTTGTGATTTTTTTCTTTATATTCTTTTATAAAAATGCTAAAATAATTAATTGTAAATTATCAGTTAAGGAGACATAAATTGGATTATAGAAGATTAATAAAATATGCACTGCCTTATAAGAGCAGATTTTTTCTTGCAATAATATCTATGATAATATATTCTTCCGTTGCTGCACTTTTGGTTTTTTTGTCGAAGAAAATAATGGACGGAGTTTTTATTAATGATGATCCCGTTGTTGCGAAATATAATTTGATAGGCTTGTGTATAATAATGCCTGCAATTTATGCAATAAAAGGTGTTGCCGATTACGGACGTTGCTATTTTTTAAATTATGTTGCACAGAACGCGATAAAAGATTTACGTCAGGATTTATGCATTAAGCTGATAAAACTTTCGCACGGATTTTATGTAAAAAATACTTCTTCCAAGATTATGTCAAGACTTACCAATGACATTAATGCTTTGCAGGATGCTTTGGTAAAAGTCCCTCCCACGATATTAAGAGACGGTCTTATAATTATCAGCATGATTGCCGGTCTTTTCTATCTCCATTGGAAATATGCATTTTTTATAGTTGTAGTACTTCCCGTACTCGGTATTCCTCTTGCACAGTTCGCCAAAAAATTAAAAAGAGCTTCCAAAGACAGTATGGTACAGATATCGGAAATTTATACTTCCCTGCAAGAAATATTGAGCGGATTTTCCGTTATAAAGTCTTTCTGTAAGGAAAAACACGAGGAAGAAAAGTTTGCCGTAAATAATAAAGCATATTATAACGTTCAACAAAGAATTATAAGAGTTGATGCAAGAACCACTCCCGTTATGGAATTTCTGTCTATGACGGGTGTTGCGGTAGTTCTTTGGTTCGGCGGTAAAGATATCATTAACGGCGTTTGGACGCTCGGCGACTTTACGGCATTTATGTTGGCAATTACTCAAATGTATCAGCCTATCAAAAATTTCGCTCAGTTAAATTCCACCATACAGAAAGCAGCTTCGGGTACGGAACGTGTTTTTGAAATTTTCGACGAGAAAATTGATATTGTTGATGCACCTGATGCAAAAGTGTTGGATGTTTTTTCCAAAGATATCGAATATAAAAATGTTTCTTTTGAGTATGAAGAGAATAAACCTATTCTAAAAAATATCAGCCTTGATATCAAAAAAGGACAAACGGTAGCTTTTGTCGGTGCTTCCGGTTCGGGCAAAAGTACTATAGCCAATTTGATATTGAGGTTTTATGATGTGAATTCCGGCGAAATTTTGGTTGACGGGACAAATATCAAAAATATTATGATAGCGTCTTTAAGAGATAAGATAGGGACTGTTTCGCAGGACGTATTTTTATTTAACGATACTATAAGATATAATATTTCCTACGGAAAACTTGATGCAACCGATGAAGAAATAGAAGCTGCGGCAAAAGCGGCAAACGCGCATAAATTTATATCAAAAATGCCCGACGGCTATAATACGGTTATAGGTGAACGCGGAATGAAACTTTCCGGAGGGGAAAAACAGAGAATTGCAATAGCACGTGCAATGTTGAAAAATCCTCCCATACTTATATTGGACGAGGCAACATCCGCTTTGGACAGCGAATCCGAAAAACTTGTTCAGGAAGCTATTGAAAATTTAATGAAAAACAGAACCGTAATTTTGATAGCACATAGGCTTGCTACAGTCAGAAATGCGGATAATATTATAGTTATAGACAGAGGAATGATTGCCGAATCCGGGACACATACGGAATTGCTTGCCAAAAACGGAATTTATTCCAAACTTTGTAACATGCAGTAAAAATTGCGAAGCAAATTTAACAAAAGGGGTTTCCCGATAATGAAATGTTTTAAAATATTACTTTCGGTTATGGCGGTTACTTTGTTTGCGATTTCTTCGGTTTTCGCTAAACAGGCACCTCTTCTTCCGAATTCTTACAACGGACAGGGAGTTTCTGCAAGGAGCTTTGCGATGGGGCATGCTGGAGCAGCAATGCCCGGAGGTTATGAGGGGATTTTTTATAATCCTGCAACTTTGGGTTTTTGCGAAGAAAGCGGAGTACGGATTGAAGCTCTTGTTTTTCCTTTAAGGAATACGGCTCTTGAAGAAATGGAATGTTTGCCTTATGAAAATATCAAAAGAGGTTTAAATTCTTTCTTTATGGCACAGAATCAGGGTGCGTTGTCTTGGAGAACTTTATCGTCTTACAATTTTTTGAAAAAAAACGGTGATGATTATTTTAAAACAGACGAACACATAAATGCAATAACGGTTACAATGGCCAATAAAAATGATTCAGGAATTTCCGTTGGTATGAATTTATCTTATTTGTACGGAACAATATTGTATAGTGGAGTGTCCGATAATAAACCGATTGCGGAAGCGTATTCCGGTAACGGCTTTACAATGGATATCGGGTTGCTGTTCCCTGTTTCGGGTAATGTTTTTTTCGGTGTGAATTTTGAGAATATAGTCGGCTTTATGTGGTGGGAAAACTACGGACATGATCAGTTGCCGTTTGGTATCAGGACGGGGCTGGGCTATGTTTTCGGAACTTTTAATTTTCTTGTTGATTATAACAAAAAATTTTACAGATTCGGAGATTTGGAAGAACAGTTTGTAAATGTGGGCTTGGAACAGTATCTTACGCAATATCTTGCTGTTCGTGCAGGAGCTGTATCTCCTGTTAAAATATATAAAGAAAAAGTGAAATATACATACGGAGCGGGAATAAATTTTTCGAGTTTTTCTTTGTCTGTTGCATGCGAAAATTTTAAAATAAATGATGAAAATATTGTACAGTATTACACTTCGTTAAAGGTTGCTTTTTAAAAATGGTACGGGAATTGGAAGAACTTATCAACTTAATAAAAGAATATTCTCCGAATGCAAATTTTGCTTTGGTTGAAAAAGCCTATCACTATGCCGAAAATGCACACTATTTTCAACAGAGAGCAAGCGGAGAACCGTATATTGTACATTGTTATAATACGGCAAAAATTCTTACGGAACTGAAACTTGATGAGGCTACCATCTGTGCGGCACTTCTGCACGACGTTTTGGAAGATACTTTGGTTGCCGGAGAAGAATTGAAAGAAGAATTCGGAGAAGAAATTACGACGCTTGTTGAGGGCGTAACAAAAATCAATTCATACAAATTCAGCGATAACATTACGGCACAAGCCGAAAACTGGCGTAAAATGCTCCTTGCCGTTGTAAAAGACACGCGAGTTATTATTATAAAACTTGCGGACAGATTACATAATATGAGAACAATAAGATATCTTTCTCCGGACAAACAGAAAGAAATCTCCATAGAAACATTAACACTGTACACTCCGTTCGCCCATCGTTTGGGAATATATAAATGGAAGAGCGAACTGGAAGATTTGATTTTTGAAGTGTTGCAGCCTGCCAAATATAAAGAAATCAGGGCAAAATGGGAAGCTCGTTCCGAGAGTAATTTAAAAAATCTCGAACTTGTTCAGAACCAAATAAAACAACGAGTTGAAAATATGAAAATTCCATACAGAATTTTGGCTCGTCCTAAAAATCTTTACGGGATTTATAAGAAAATGCAGAGACAGGAAAAACCTTTCTCCGCGATACAGGATCTTTTCGGTATGAGAATTATTACCGACACGCAAGAACATTGTTATGCTATTTTAAGTGAAATTCAAACTAATTTCAAAACTTTGGAAGGGTCATTTACTGATTATATAGCCGTCCCCAAAGCAAATATGTATCAGTCTTTGCATATTACAATCGTTTCCGATACGGGGGTTATAGTTGAAGTTCAAATAAGAACCGAAGATATGCATCGTCGTGCGGAATACGGTATAGCCGCCCATTGGCGGTATAAAGCTGCTTTTGAAAAAAACGGAGCTGCCAAATTAAAACAAACCGATATAAATATGGAGCATCATTTGGAATTTATTAAACATATTTTGGAATCTCAAAAAGATGTGCATGACTCCAATGAATTTTTGGCTGCAATAAAAACCGAATGCAATTTCGATCAGATATATGTTTCCACGCCAAAAGGCGACGCAATAAAACTTCCCGACGGAGCGACCGCACTTGATTTTGCTTATGCCGTTCACAGTGATATAGGCGACAGATGTATGGGGGTAAAAGTAGATGGAAAAATGGTTTCTCTTGATTATAAATTAAAAACCGGTCAAAGGTGTGAAGCTTTGGTCAGAAAAAATATAAGACCGTCCGAAAACTGGCTGAAAATCGCAATTACCGCTCAAGCCAAGAGCAGAATAAGAAAATATCTCCGCGAACATAATAAGAAAAAATAATAAATCCTGCAATACAATAAAAAACGGAAACCGAGTTCCGTTTTTATGTTTACTTCTTATTTTCAATTTTGTTTTTCAAGTTCTTATTTTCTTCCTTAAGAAATTCTATCAAATTATATCTCAGTTCCAATTCTTTTTTCAAAGTCTCGTTTTCTTTTTTAAGAGCTTCAATTTCATTTTTATCATTATCCGATTTAAAAACATCTTCCAATTCTTTTTGCGATTTTTTTAATATTTTTGCCATTTTTATAATATTTTCTTCGGACGGAACTGTTTTCCCGCTGAGCCATTGATTTACCGCTTGAGAAACTATTCCAAGTTTTTTTGCGAGTTTAGATTGGCTTCCGGCTTTTATTCCAGAATTAAAATCTTTTAACAAATTTTCAAATTTTAAATTCTTTCCCATTGACATCCTCATGAATTTTATACTTGACAAACAGACATTTTTAAATTATAATAATTGTAAACGAATGTAATTACAAACGCTTACATAGTAATTTCGGTAAGCCGAGACAAACTGACACCATAGCATCAGCTTGATAATTTTGGATTATAACATAGCAATAATCTGATTAAACCAATAAAAAATTTTGTACATTCATTAGGTCTCGGCTTATTATAGCAAAAAACAGTTTAAAAGAAAAGGAGAAAAGTAAAAATTTGTGGAGCTGAGGAACGGCAATGTACAACAACGACAGTTGAAGGGTTGAATGGTTAGGAACGGCAAAACAGCTCAGTTTTCTTGTTTTCGCAAACACGAAAACCATTCGCT
>CALGGE010000072.1 GCA_937916125.1 uncultured Elusimicrobia bacterium
AAGGTTACGGTGGATCCCAACGAGACCCCCGACGAGCGCAGCGCCACCCTAAGGGCAAAAGGCTGTATTCCGGCTGCTCTCAATTTCTTACCGGCATCAATAAATTCCGCCCAAGTTTTCGGAGGATTTTCCGGATCAAGACCTGCCTGCGTGAACAAATCTTTATTATAATAAATCATTAAAGAACTTACGTCAAGAGGTACTCCGTAAATACCGGGTTTAACGCCCCATTCGTTGTTCTCTTCAAAAGAATTTTCTATTAAGGATTTTTCAAAGAAAACGTCTTTCCAGCCGTCGTTCATTGCATCGGTAAGATCAGCAATGTAACCGGCTTTAATGTATGATGCCAATTCTTTTTTATCGCTTTGAGGATTAAATACGTCGGGAAGGAGATGTCCGCTCGCAGCTGCGGTAATTTTGTTTTTATAAACATCGCTGGGAGCATATGTTTCAAAAATTACTTTTACGCCTGTTTCTTTATAATACTGCTCCGTCAATTTTTCAAAAGCTTCCTGTCTGTCGGTCATCCAATGCCATATTCTTACAGGATCTTCGGGTTTTACTGCTTCATCGCTACTGTTGCTTGTTGTATCCGAACATCCGGATACAATAAAAATTGCCAATAATAAACATACGGTTCTAAAGGCAATCAGAAAACTTTTCTTAGACATAACGGAACTTCCTCCATAAGTTAATTGTTAAATACGAGTATTTTACAAAATTCACATTGTTTTTGCAAGACAAAAATAGGTAAACCAATTTATCGAAAGTTATGTATTGTACATTTTTGAGGTTCTTTCCAATGTACCGTTCACAAAAGAAATAACCATGCCGTAATTCGTTATCGGAACATTATTTTCAACGGCATAATTCAGACGAGAAATCATTTGTTTTTTATTTATCATACAGCCGCCGCAATGAATAATTAAAGAATATTGTTTTAAATCTTTGGGATAATCCATTCCCGCAGACACATCAAACCGAACGTTAAAACCCAAATATTTGCTTAACATTTTGGGAATCTTTACCCTGCCGATATCATCTTTACTTGCATGATGACTGCACGCTTCCGCAATGAGAATTTTACTTTCGGGCTTTAAATTTTTTATTGCATCAATTCCGGAAAGCATTGTTTTGAAATCGGCTCTGTTCGCCGAGAAGATTATTGAAAATGTGGTAAACATAACATCTTCGGGAATAATATCAAGAACTTTTTTTACTACCTGAGAATCGCATATCACTATATCCGGTTTATTTTTTAAATTATCAAGACATTTCTTTAATTCCGTATCTTTTACTACAATTGCTATTGCGTTCTCATCAAGAACTGCCCTTATCATCTGCACTTGCGGTAAAATCAACCTGCCCTTCGGTGCACCCAAATCTATCGGGACAACCATTACTACCGTCTGAAATTTCGATATTATTCCTTCGGTTAAAGGTTTTTGGTTCAATATTTCGTCGGGAATAATTTTTATTAAGTTTTGTTTTAATTTATTAATAAAATTTTCTCGATAATCTTTATTGTTCAAAAGCTCGGTTTCTATAAAATCATATTTTGATATTATCTTCTCAAAATCTTCGGAGAGTTTTATTTTTTTATAATTATTTATTAATAGAAAGAAAGGTGTATTTTTATTATTTAAAGCGTCAATTATTTTTTCTTCGTAATCCGTCCACTTGTTCGGTTCAAGCACTATGGCCGCAACGTCCGCAGAATCGAAAACTTTATTTGTTCTTTCTATTCTTTTTTCGGAAAGTATCGAAACATCGTCTATGCCCGCCGTATCTATTAAAGTTATCGGCCCTATGGGAGAAAGTTCCATACTTTTATAAACGGAGTCCGTAGTGGTACCGGCCACTTCAGAAACGATTGAAGTATTCTGCCCGGAGATATAATTGGTCAGAAAGGATTTACCGACATTGGTTCTGCCGAAAATTCCTATATGAAGCCTGAGACTTTTTGGTGTTTCCATAATTATTTTTCTAAAGATACCACTGCCATTGCAGCAATTCCTTCGCCTCGACCGATAAAGCCCATCTTTTCGTTAGTTGTGGCTTTGATTGCTATTCGTGATTTCGGTATTTTCATCGTCTCGGAAAGATTTTCTTTCATTTGGTCAATGTACGGATAGATTTTCGGTTTTTCGGCGATAATTGTCATATCGGTATTAATTATTTTAAACTTTTTCTTTTTAAGTACAGAAACGACAATTTTCAGAAGTTCAACGCTTGATATGTTTTTATATTTGTTATCGGTATTAGGGAAAAAATGTCCGATATCATTTTCGCCCGCCGCACCTAAAAGTGCGTCCATCAATGCATGAATTAACACATCGGCATCACTGTGACCGTCGAGACCGTTCCTGTCGGAAATTTTTACTCCGCCAAGGAACAGTTTTCTTGATTTTTTGAATCTGTGAACGTCGTAACCTAAACCTACCACGAGACCTCCTGATGTTTTTAGTTGAACAGTTGAAGAGTTGAAAAGTTGAAAAGTTGAAAAGTTTCAACGGCAACTACAACTGCAACGACAACGACTACAACGACAGTTGAATAGTTTAACAGTTGAAAAGTTTCAACAACAAAAAGCTTCGCTTTTTGTTTTACAAGCTTCTAAGCCTCAATACGGCTTTAGCGGTGATAAAGTCTATCGGCTGAGTTACTTTAAAATTTTCATATCCGCAATCAACCAAAGCAACTTTTCTGCCGGTTTTTTCAATAAGCTGAGCATCGTCGGTAATATTTTTAGCAATTTTTCCGGAATAAACTTTTTTCAACAATGACGTTTTAAATATTTGAGGAGTTTGTGCCTGCCAAATATTTTTTCTATCAATTGATTTTGAAATAATTTTACCGTTTTTAGAAAATTTTATACTGTCTTTGGCAACGGCGGCTGCTATCGCTCCACCGTATTTTACCGCCGCACAAAAAACTTCTTTTATTATTTTTTCGGTAACAAGCGGTCTTGCCGCATCATGTACGGCAACAAAATCCATATCATCTTTTATGCATTTCAAACCGTTCGCTACGGAATCATATCTTTCTTTCCCGCCGGAAACAACATCAATTCCGTATTGTTTTTTATACTTTTCCATCTCGGAAAGTTTATTTTCCGGAACAACAAGAACTATTTGTTTACATTCTTTTACTTTCTTAAAAGCAAGAATGCTCCAAAGAAACATTTTCTTTTTTGCAAGCGGAAGAAACTGCTTCGGTTCTTTCGAACCGAAACGTAAACCTTTTCCGCCCGCTACAATAATTACCGCAAAATTCATTTTATTAATTATACTTTTTGAGAAATTGTAAGATCGGGAATTTCCATAGTTTCAAAGGCAATTCCCGATTCTTTAAATAAATTCAGAAATGTCTCGTCGGGATATTTTATACTCATAACTACACGTTTAATCTTGGCGTTGGCAATCATTTTGGCACACAATATGCACGGTGAATGCGTACAATACAGCGTTCCGCCCTGAATATTTATTCCGTGAGTTCCCGCCTGAATAATGGCATTCTGCTCGGCGTGGATTGCTCTGCAAATTTCATGTCTTGTTCCCGACGGTATATTAAGCTGATTTCTTAAACAGCCCAACTCCAAACAATCTTTTGTCCCCGACGCCGCTCCGTTATAACCGGTAGTTAAAATTCTTTTATCTCTGACAATAACGGCACCGACGTGATGACGTTCGCAGGTAGATCTTTCCGCGACAAGCCATGCCACTTTCATAAAGTATTCATCCCAAGATAATCTTGACATTTTACGCCTCTAATTGTCTTTCTCTAAAATTTCCATCTGTTTGAAGAAATCTTTATTTGTTTTGGAAGTCTTCATTCTCTTAACAAGTTCTTCCATTGCTTCTACGGGAGTCATATTGCTGAACAAACTTCTCATTATCCACATTTTATTTTTATCGCTTTCGCTTATTAACATTTCTTCTTTTCTTGTACCCGACCTCAACAAATCTATGGCCGGGAATATTCTTCTGTCGGAAAGTTTTCTGTCGAGATAAACTTCACTATTACCCGTTCCTTTAAATTCTTCAAAAATTACGTCATCCATTCTGCTTCCCGTATCGATTAAAGCCGTAGCAATTATGGTTAAGCTGCCACCCTCTTCAATATTTCTTGCAGCACCGAAAAATCTTTTAGGTCTCTGAAGTGCATTTGAATCAAGACCGCCGGAAAGAACTCTTCCGCTGGACGGAATAACGGAGTTATACGCACGGGCAAGTCTGGTGATAGAATCAAGCAGGATAACAACATCTTTCCCGTGTTCGACAAGCCTTTTTGCTTTTTCCAAAACCATTTCCGCCACCTGAATATGTCTGTCTGCAGGTTCGTCAAAAGTCGAAGACACAACTTCACCTTTAACGGTCCTTTGCATATCGGTAACTTCTTCGGGTCTTTCGTCAATAAGAAGAACCAACAAAATAACTTCCGGATTATTGGTGGTAATTGCATTTGCTATTTTCTGCAATAATACGGTCTTACCCGTTCTCGGAGGTGCATTCAACAAAACTCTCTGTCCTTTTCCTATAGGTATGAACATATCGATAATTCTGGTGGAAAGTTCGTTTGTTTTAGTTTCCAAAACAAATCTTTCGTCAGGATATAACGGAGTTAAATTATCAAACAACGGTCTTTCTCTGATACTGTCAAGATTTGTTTCACCGTTAATTTTTGTAACTTTCAACAACGCGAAATATTTTTCATGATTCTGAGGAGGTCTGACGATACCGCCTACAGTATCACCTTTTCTTAATGCGAATTTTTTTATCTGGGGCGGAGCAATATAAATATCGTCCGGTCCGGACAAATAATTATAATCAGCCGATCTTAAAAAACCGAAGCCGTCATGTTTAATTTCCAAAACACCTTCTTCGTAAGCTTCGCCTTTTTCTTTAATTTGTGCTTCAAGAATTTTAGCGATAAGCTCCTGTTTTCTCAAACCGGCTACATTGTCAATCTTTAATTCTTTTGCAATTTTTGTAAGTTCCGGTATTGTTTTTTTAGACAATACGGTCAAATCCATTTCAGGCATTAAATCCCTCCGAATAAAATTATTTTTTACATTGTTTTGATTTGCATATTTTTGATTTGCATAAAAATGATTTTTGTGATTTTAATTAAAAGTACAAGTATGTTTTGATTTTGCGGATTTAAAACTTTTTTGATTTTCAATGACTGACTACATATAGAATTATATAATTTTTATTATTTTTTTGTCAACGAAAAAATTGCCGAATATTTTTAACAATAACCTTATACGGGAACCTACATCCGACGGAAACTTAACAAAAAGGAACTAAAATCTGTTCCTGAGTTTTCATATCTTTAACGACAATTTTTCCCTGATCGTATTCTGTTTTACCGAAAATTATTGTTTTTACCGCACCGATTTTATCGGCAAGTTTAAACTGAGATTTTAAACTTTTATTTAAGAAAGGACCTTCAACGACAATATCTTTCTGTAAATTTAATTTATCCGTAATATTATCTTTATTTGTCATTAAACCGTCGGCAAACGTAAATGCCGGAACATAAAGTTCTTCATCGGCGACGGCTACAAAAATAATATCATCTTTTTTTATATTATCAAAGAAACCTATTTTTTCTGCGGCAAGCAAAACTCTCTCGGAACCAAGTGCAAAACCTACGCTTGCTATGTTCTGCCCGCCGAGTTCTTTAACCAAATTATCGTATCTGCCGCCCGCACATATTGCATCCTGCGAGCCTACCGCAGAAGAGCGAATTTCAAAAACGGTTCTTGTATAATAATCAAGCCCTCTGACAAGCTTGTCGTCAACAACATAATTACAGCCTGCACTTTTAAGTAATGTCTGCACACGTTCAAAATGATTCTTACAATCTTCGCACAGACACTGTCTCATAGACGGAACATTTGTAAACTTAACGGAATCAATTTTACAGTCGAGCAGTCTTAACGGATTTTTTTCGAGTCTCCTTTTGCAGTCTTCACATAAATCGTTTATCGATGAAAAATAATCGACAAGTTTTTGCCTGAATATCGGTCTGCAATTTGCACAGCCTAAAGAATTTAAATGAATGGTAATATCTTTAATATTTAATTGTGCCAAAATATCGGCAGCAAGCAGAATTATCTCGGCATCGGCATTGGGATTGGGATTATTAAAATATTCCGCCCCCATCTGAGTAAACTGTCTGTAACGTCCTGCCTGAGGACGTTCGTAACGAAACATTTCACCGCAATAAAAATATTTATTTACGGGGTCTTCCATATCAAGACGATGTTCTATATATGCACGCACCAAAGACGCAGTACCTTCCGGACGCAAGGCTAATTTTCTCCCCTTTCTGTCCTCGAAAAGATACATTTCTTTTTCGACTATATCGGTTGCTTCGCCTATAGAGCGTGTAAAAAGAGCCGCTTCTTCAAATATCGGTGTTTTTACCTCTTTAAAATTATGTTTTTTAAAAACTTTACGGGATATTTCGTCAAGTTTTTCAAGCCCTAAGGCAAGTTTTCCGTATATATCGTGTGTTCCGCGCGGTGCTTTATACATAAAAAATCCTTTTTTATTGTTTTTTTTCAGGTTTTATTATTCCCGCAGAAATTATGTACTGTATTGCTTCTTCTGCGGTATAATCGCTTTCGATAACATCTTCCTCTTTTATCAACATTAAAAATCCGGTCGTCGGATTAGGCGTAGTAGGCATAAACGTTGTAATATATTTTTGCCCGTTTATAATCTGTTCTCCGGTGGAAAATGCGGCACAGTAAGAAGTTTTATTCGGGAACGGAATGAAAACAACTTTCTGAAAATTCATTTCCGTATCTTTTGTCGAGAAAAAAGAAAATAATTTTTTAAGAGAAATATATATACTGCCGACAAAAGGAAGCTTAATAAAAACATTTTCAAAATATTTGAAAATGGTCCTGCCTAAAACTTTATTTGTAAAATATCCGACGAAACAAATTATTATCAATGTCAAAAAGAAACTTACAATTTTCGCCAACGCCAATACCCACGCCGAATTGGACGTAAATATATTTAATATTGGCGAAAGAATAGGCATAGAAAAAGCACTTATCCATTTAAAGATAATTGCAATTACCCATATGGTCAACCACAGCGGCAGTATTACCAAAAGTCCCGAAATAAACAACTGTCTGAAAAAGTTTATAAAACCTTTTGTTTCCTGTTTCCTCATGTTGTTAAAAGCCAAATTATTTCTTGCCATTTATAAACTTTTCTCCCGCAGAAACAAGTTTTTTCAATTTATCGTTGGTATTGCTTTCCGCATACAATCTTACTATCGGTTCCGTTCCGGAAAGTCTGAACCCCACCCAAGTATCGTCATCCAAAATAAATTTATATCCGTCAAGCGTAACGACTTTTTGAATTTTCATTCCGGCAAACTTTTCCGGAGCCCGGTTCCGTAAAGTCTGTCTGAACTTTTCCATCTGTTCTTTAGGCAATCTGAAATTTTCTCTTGCCGTATAAACAGGACCGGTCAATTTAACAATATCTTTTAAAATAGCACTTAAAGATTTTTTGTTATAAGCAACCGCTTCAGCCATCAATAAACAAGCGATAATTCCGTCTTTTTCAGGGACATGTCCTCTAATCGTCAAACCGCCGGACTCTTCTCCGCCGATAATAAATTCGTCAGGTCTCTGTGTTAAAATATCACCGATATACTTAAAGCCTACCGGAGTTTCGGCAACTTCTATACCGAGCTTAGCGGCAAGTTTATCTATCATATGGCTGGTCATCACACTTCTTACAACCACACCTTTCCAGCCTCTGGTTTTATTTAAATGATACAGCAAAATGGGAATTACCTGATTAGGCGTAATAAATGTTCCGTCGGAATCTATAATACCGAACCTGTCGGCGTCGCCATCTACGGAAACTCCTATTTTATAAGACTCTTTTTTAATAACGGATTTCAATTCTTTTAAGTTAGCTTCGTTTGGTTCGGGAGAATGTCCGTCGAAAAGAGGATCTCTTTTTTTATTTAAAACTTTCAATCTTGCACCGGCACTTTCCAAAAGAGTATCGAGATAATCGTCGCCCGTACCGTGAAGAATATCCGCAGCAACTTTAAGAGAAGATTTTTTTAACAATTTAAAATTTACCAATTGTTTAATTCTCTTCAAATATGCCGGACGCGGATCGTGGTATTTTACGATACCGCTTTTCAAAGCCTCATCCAAAGATACGGTTTTTACATCTTTTACGGTAAGCTCGGCACAATATTTTTCTATTTTTTTTGTTGTTTCCGGAAGAGCAGGACCGCCCCACGACGGGGAGAACTTTATTCCGTTGTATTCCGGAGGATTATGACTTGCGGTAAAGTTAATACCTCCCGCCAATTTGTTGTTTACAATATCATAAGCTATTACCGGTGTAGGGGTATTTCTTTTACACAACAAAACTTTTATTTTATTTCCTGCCAAAACTTCGGCGGAAACATTTGCATATTTATCGGACAAAAATCTTGTATCGTATCCGATTATAACGGCTTTATCTTTTTTGTATTCCTTATCGTCATTGATAAGATAGTTTGCTATAGCCTGCGTAACAATTTTTACATTATCAAACGTAAAGTCGTCGGCAATTATGCCTCTCCATCCTGATGTTCCGAATTTAATCATATTAACCCTCTTTTTATAAAAATTTACTTCTGCCATTCTCTTATTTTATCGCCGTAAATATCAATCAAACCTCTTGCCGTCGTCTTATCCTTTGATTCTGCCCAAATGTGGAAATAGGCTTCATCCGGATCGGGCAATAAAAGAACCCAACCGTTATCAACAAATATTTTTACTCCGTCTATAAGTTCCGTTTTTTTGCCTTTTGCATATTCGATGGCATTTCTCATTGTCTGTCCTTTCTTATCCCAAGAGCAGGGAATAGTCTGGTGCAGAACTTCAAACGACGGAAATTCACGTCTTATCATACTGATTGCAAATTCCGTCTGAGAAAGCATTTTTATTAAATTACCTACGGCATACATTGCATCAAAAGAATTTTGAAATTCCGGAAAAATAAATCCGCCGTTACAATCCGCAACAAAAATAACATCTTTGTCTTTTGCCGCACTCATAACATTTCTCGGGCTTGTTCCGGTTCTTTTAATTTTAAAATCAAACTTTTCGGCAAGCTCGTCAATAACGGAAGACACTGTAACGGGAACGGCTATCGTTCCTGTTTTGTAAGTGGACATTACCAAATAAGCCATAACAAGCATAGCTGTATCATTATCAATTATTTTTCCTCTTTCGTCAACGAGGAATACTTTCTCCGCACCGTTATCAAGAAGGAAACCGACATCGGCTTTAAGAGTTGTTACGATATCCGATAACTGATTCAACGAATGATCAAACTCTTCTTTCGATTTTGTTATCTTCTTTGCGTCGATATAAGCATTTAATGCCACTACATCTATGCCAAGTTCTCCGAGTATCGTCGGAAAAACAAGAGACGCCGTCGAGTGAGCGTAGTCAATAACAACTTTCATATCTTTATTTGCGGAAGGCTTTTTGTTAATGGTATTTATATAACCCGTTTTGTAAAATTCATTTGCTCTTGGAGGAACGGTAATCATTCCGACCCTGTCCATATCGGCTCTTTTGAAATCTTCTCTGAAGAAAAGCTGTTCTATGGATTTCTCCTGATTTATCGAAATATCTCCGCCGAATTTATCGAAAAATTTTACGTCAATTAATTTTGCATCAAAAGGAGACTGCCTTATGTGAATACCGCCTATTTCTCCGTCGTTACCGATTTCATAACGGGCAACAGGTATCGGAGCATTAAGCATATCGCCGACGTTTACTCCGGCGGAAAGCAACCCCGAAATGATTCCTCTTTTTATCATTCTGGTTGTTCTGTGGTCATCTCTGGAAATAACGACATAAGCTCCGCTTCCGACGAAAGCACCGTATGCCGAACCGATTTTTGCGGCAAATTCCGGAGTAATTTCAACATTACCTAATCCGGAAATACTTCCGTAAGCATTGAATAAAGCTTTATTCCACTTTGCACCCCATACAAGGCTGGAAGAAAGAATTGCACCTTTTTCTACAGTCTTGTGCGGCCAAATTCTAAGGTTTGCCCTAATGGTAGCATATTCACCGATATTACATTCATCGGCAATAATCGTCCCTACCTGAACGGAAGCACCTTTACCCAATATCGTCGAAGAACCGATAACCGCTTCTTTTAAGTTCGCCTTTGCACCGATATTTGCATTATCCCAAACTACGGAACTTAATATCGTGGCGTTTTCGTCTATAACAACATTGGAACCTATAACCGAACGACCTATTTTTACGCCTTTCTTTATAACGGTATTGTCGCCGATAATCGCATTACCGTCGAAAACCACACCGTCTTCAATAACGGAATTTTTACCGACTATAACCGTTTTTCCGTTAATATCTTTTCTGTCGCCCAACACATTTATCTTTACTTTCTCGTCCAAGATATCATAATGAGCGAATCTGTATTCGTCATGATTACCGATATCTTTCCAATATCCGTCGGCGATATAGCCGTACAAAGCTTTACCGTCTTTCAAAAGCTGAGGAAACAAATTTTTGGAGAAATCAACATCTTTATTCTCGGGAATATAGTCAAAAACTTCCGGCTCAAGAATATAAATACCGGTGTTTATCGTATCGGAAAAAACTTCTCCCCACGAGGGCTTTTCCAAAAATCTTTCTACTTTGCCGTCTTTATCGGTAATAACAACACCGAACTGCAACGGATTTTCGACTCTTGTCAAAACCATCGTTGCCACGGCCTTTTTCTTTTTATGAAATTCTATTGCTTTTGAAATATCAAAATCGGTCAACACATCACCGGAAATAACAAGGAAAGTATTGTCTATATATTGCTTTGCAAATCCTACGCAACCTGCCGTTCCGATATCCGCTTCGGGGCGAAGATATCTTATATCCACGCCAAACTCTTTACCGTCTTTAAAATAATTTTTGATTATCTCCGGTTGGTAATATAACATCATAGTCAAATCATTGAAGTTATGCTTTTTTAAAAGTTCTATGATATGGCTTAACATAGGTCTGTTAGCTACCAATGCCATAGGTTTAGGAACACTGCACGTGATAGGTCTCAGTCTTGTACCGAAACCGCCTGCCATGATTACAGCTTGCATGCTTTTCTCCTTTAAAACTTTATATGGACCGAAATCGTCCCGGTTTCCTAAGATTTTACCAGTTTTTTCTTCTTTTGGCAAGAAGAAAATAATTAAAGTTTAAATAATTATTTAATAAGCTTAATTCTGTTTAACGGCCAATAAACTACAAATGCCTGTCCTTTTAAATACTTATCGGGCAACGGTCCCCAGAACCTTGCGTCAAAAGAATAATCTCTGTTATCGCCCAAAACCATATAATGCCCCTCGGGAACAATAACGGGACCGAAATTATCCCTAATCATACTTACGGGAAGAAGAGCAAACTCTCCTTTTTCCCAAGCGGTTTGATATTCTTCGGATGAATTGGCAATATCAATTTTAGGATACATATTAACATCCGCCAAATTAACATAATCCTCTTCCGCAAGAACATCGTTGACATAAAGCATCTTATTTCTTATTTCCACTTTATCACCGGCAAGTGCAACACATCTTTTTATATAATCTTTCTTTACGTTTTGAGTTCTTTCCTCATAGGAAAGTGCCGACGGAGGACACTGAAATATTACAACATCTCCCCTCTTAACCTGTTTTATCGGAAGGACTCTTTTACCGTCGGTAAAAGGCACTCTTAAACCGTAAACGCATTTTAATGCGAACAAATGATCTTTTTCAAGCAAAGTCATTCTCATGCTTCCGGTAGGTATTTTAAATGCCTGAAGAAAAAAATACATTATTACGGACGCAATTATAAGTGCCGTCCACAACGTATCTACCCAAGAATAAACGTCTTCAAAAACTCTGTTCGGTTTACCTTTAATAAATTTCTTTTTGACAATCTGCATTATGACTGCCAATACCAAAAATATACAACCTGCAATAAATAATTTTAATTCCATTTTATCCTCTTATATTCAAAAAAGTTCACGGCTCTTTTCAAGTTGAACGGTTGAAATCGTGAAGGTTTGAAATGTTTAAAAATCGCTTCGCTATTTTTACATTTCTTTTCTGCCGGCGATTGCTTTGGAAATAGTAATCTCGTCGGCATATTCAATATCTCCGCCGACGGGCATACCGTATCCCAAACGTGAAACTTTTATTCCCAACGGTTTTATCAATTGTGCCAAATAAACCGCCGTAGTCTCGCCTTTAGAATCCATATCGGTAGCAAGAATAACTTCTTTAATGTTGTTGTCTTTCAATCTTACGAGCAACTTATCGACTCTTATATCTTTGGGACCGACCGCATCAAGCGGGGATAAAGCACCGCCCAAAACAAAATACAGTCCGTCATAATTTTTCACTTTGCTGACGGCTATCAAATCCTGAGGAGTTTCGACGACACAAAGTATTTCTTTGTTTCTCATATCGTCGGAACATATGGGGCAAGGATCGGATTCGCTTAAATTATAACAGACCGAACATACTTTAATTTCCTGACGGGCTTTTTTTATGGCATCAATAAAAGCGGTCACTTCATATTCGGGCATTTTAAGAATATGATAACAAAGCCTTTCTGCCATTTTCGGGCCTACACCCGGCAGACGCTTTACCGATTCAATCATTTTTTCTACCAACTGCGGACGATTCATTATAACCTCTATATTTCTATTATTCCAAATCTTCCGGAATAACCTGCGTTACGGTCTTTTCTTTTTTAACCGCAGAACCGCCAAATTTTTTGGCAATACTTTCAATTTTCGAAGGTATTGCGGTAGATGCGGTTTCTTTTAAATCTTCGACAACGGCAAAGCTTTCGGAATTAACGGAAGCATTCTCGTTTTCTATTTTTATATCTTCTTTAAAAACGCCGCCTTTTTCAAAAGTATCATCAATTTTCAGTGCAACATTTATTGTTCTGCCGCTTTTTCTGGTCATTAACTTCTGTATTGTTTCAAGATACGGTTTTATCATATTTAAAGACATCGGACTTTTAGCCGATATTTGAAACGTATTTGTATTTATTTCTTTTACTACGGCTTCTTTCAAACTCTGTGCGGACATAGGATGTTTTTTGGAAAATTCGGCAACTATTTCCGCCCACAAACCCATCAAATCATTACCGAAGACATCCGCCATGGTTTCCACGCTTTCTTCATCAGATTGTTCATCTTCAGAAATATCATTATCGACAGAGTTCGGAGCTTCTTTAAAACTTTCCACCTGCGAATTCCGCTCCAGTTGTACCGACGTTTTAGAAACGGCAACCGTGCCGTGTTTGGCGATATCGTTAATTTTGGCAATTAATTCTCCGACGTTATAGTAAGGCTCTGCCATTTTTAAAAGATAAAGTTCCAAAAGGATTCTCGGTCTGTCATGCCACTTCATTTCTTCCAATGCTTTGGAAATCAAATTCCCCATTCTTATATAACGGGACATCGGGAACAGCGTTTTCTGCCTGTCAAAAAGTTTTTTATCTTCGGAAGATACATCCGCAACGTCGGGATTTACGGAAAATATCATAAGCTGTCTTAAATGATCTCTTAAATCTTTTGCAAATTGCAAAACGTTATAACCTTCTTCATAAACTCTTTTACACATTTTTATTATGGAATCAACATCATTTTTTGCAATATAATCTACCGTAGAAGTGATAATTTCCTTCGGCAAAAGTCCGATAAGATTTCTGATATAATCTTCGGTTATTTTTCCCGTCGTCGCCGATATTGCCTGATCCAACAAACTGAGAGCATCTCTCATTGAACCGCCCGAAGCATTGATAATAATTTTTAACGCTTCATCTTCAATTTCAAAATTATCTTTCAGTGCAATATTTTTTATGGCACGGGCAATCTCGTTTGCGGATAAAAGTCTGAATCTGTATTTTTGACATCTGGAAAGAATTGTTATCGGAACTTTATGCTGTTCGGTCGTCGCCAAAATAAATATGACGTGTTCGGGAGGCTCTTCCAATGTTTTAAGCAAAGCATTAAAAGCTCCCGCGGATAACTGATGAACTTCGTCAATTATATATATTTTATATTTTGAAGATGTAGCACCAAACTTTACGTTTTCTCTGATTTCTCTTATGTTATCGACGCCCGTATTCGATGCGGCATCTATTTCCATAACATCAATGCTTTGATTTTTTGCAATTTCCACACAGTTTTCGCATTTACCGCACGGTTCCGGTGTAGGACCGTTCTTACAATTAAGAGCTTTGGCAAAAATTCTTGCCATGGTAGTCTTACCCGTTCCTCGAGGACCGCTGAACAGATAAGCATGTGCAACTTTATCTTCTTTTATTGCATTTTTTAGCCCGTCTAATGTCATTGGATGACTACAAACGTGTCCGTTTTCCAACACAAGCGGATTGGTGGAAACTGTTGCACCGTATCCTGCTCCCGGACTAACTACTTTATCAATTTCCAATACTCTTTCTGCCGGGATAATAATTTCGCCGGTCGGAGATTTAATTGCCGGACGAGAATGGGTTGTAAAAAATACGGTATCTTTATCTAAAGGATTATTATTATAATAAAATCTATAGTCTTCTCCCTCAAGGTTTACCATTTTAAAGAATCGTGAAAATAAATCTTTTAGAGATTCTTGAGGATTGGTAGGTACTATCCATTCAACAGGAGAATCAATTTCATCAAAATCTTTTTGAGATTTGGAGTTATCACTAGAATTCACTGAACTATGCAAATTAGAAGCTTTTTCTTTTTTCTTTTTTTTATATTCTTTTTCGCAAACACCTTTAACTAGTTCATAAAATGCTTTTGATAATTCTCCATGAGATTCAATTAATTTATTTTTTTCATTCAAAATATTTTTGTCATTTGGATATTCACTTAAAAAGTAAAGAGTTAATTCACTTACATGAAGTAAACATTGAAGAGTAGCATTCATATAACAAGTAGAACCTATATTATTAAGTCCTACTTCTGGAAACAGATAAATTAAATTTTCTAAATTTATTGAATTATTTTGACCTGGATTTGAATTTATGCCATTATTTGGTATATTCTGATTTTGATTATTTTGATTATTTTGATTTATATTATTAAAATTACCATTAGGAGCAGAATTTGAATTAATTGAAATATTATTTTGATTATAGTTATTATTAAAATTATAATTATTATTAATGTTATTATTAATGTTATTATTCATATTATAATTCATATTATAATTCATATTATTATTCATATTATTATTCATATTATAATTCATATTATTATTCATATTATTAATCATATTATTATTCATATTATTAATCATATTATTATTCATATTATTATTCATATTATTATTCATATTATTATTATAAACTATTGAACTACCATTATTTATTAATATATTACTATTACTTTCATTTTTTTTGTTAGCTGTAATTTTGAATCCTAAATTTCCTTGACCATCATCTTTATTATTTTTGCTAACTTCATAATTAGAATTATTATTTAAATCAATTTTTAACAATCTACTTAAACTATTATTAGTATAACTATCTATATATCTCATTGTATCCTTTAATAATGTTCCAGTATTTTTTGAATTTTTGGGTAAAAGAATTCCTATCTTTGTTTTTATATTAATTTTATTTATAAAATTTTCATCAGGATTTTCATTTTCAACTCTTACAAAATTAAATTTATCTGTAAAATCTTCTTTTAGGTAAATATCTTGGGAAAATTTGCCATTCTTTAATGAGAACAAAAACAAAATTTTATCGTCATTCAAAAAGCCTCTTTTAGTTTCCTTTATAGGTTTAATATGTTTAATATGTTTTTCAACATCCTCAGGCAAAAAATAATCAATTCTCTCCTTTTTTTCCATATTAATCAGGTAATTTTATTTTTTTAAAATAATAAATTCAATATATCAATATATATATTTTGAAATCTTTTTAAATAATATTTGAAAATGAAATATTTTATGGGGATTGGGGATTGGGGATTGGGGATTGGGGATT
>CALGGE010000073.1 GCA_937916125.1 uncultured Elusimicrobia bacterium
ACACGGGAAAGTGTCGAACAAAAAGCGTGCCCTTCGGGAAAAAACTTTTGCCGTTGTCTCAAAAATTCAGGGAACACTGAATAAATAACGATATGAAAGATTGATAGGAAATTTCGAGCTATAAAGAGGCGGAAGTTCGAAGAAATAGTGAATTCTATTTCAAGAAATTCCAACGAATTTAGAGCCGAAATTTACATCAAGGTTTTATGGCGATAGTTTGTTCAGTGTTCCCTAAAGCTCATAGACGGCTACAGGCTGCACTCGAACATATTCCCTTTTTGCTCCGCAACTCTTCAACTCTTCAACTGTCGTTATTGTACATTGCCGTTTTCAGCTGTTTTTTGCAAAAATTGCAATATCCGTTCCAAACTTTTTAACTTCAATTTTTTTAAATTTCAAAGAGTCTTTTATACATTTTATTCCGTTGCCTTCAACAAAAGTTTTTGCATTTCTTCCGCCTACTATTATCGGTGCAACAAACAAAATAATCCCGTTAACTTTACCCGTTTTAAAAACTGAAGCATTTATTTCTCCCCCACCCTCTATCATAATTCTTCTTAAAGCCATTTTATTCAGTTTTTCAATTATAACATTAAAATCTTTTTTTGCCGACTTAAAATTTATCGGTATAAGCCTTATGCAATCTTTATTAAAATATGCGGGAATTTTTTTTATACTTTCGTCATATAAAATTATTGTCGGAATAGTCCCGTCAAGGACATTGTAATTTTTAGGAATTTTCAATTTCTCGTCAAGGATGACTCTCACGGGATTTTTCCCGTAGCCGTGAGAAGACAACATCGGATTATCTTTCATTACGGTGTTAGTCCCTACGAGAATTGCATCAAATGTTGTTCTTAATTGATGAACGAACTTCCTTGATTTTTCATTTGATATCCATTTCGAATCGCCCGATTCGCTTGCAATTTTTCCGTCCAAAGATACGGCGGATTTTACAAGTACATATGATTTTGTATTTTTTATATTATCAATATATTCTTTGTTAAGTTCCCGTGCCTGTTTTTCCAAAACACCGTTTATTACTTCAATTCCTGCCTGTTTTAATTTTTTAAAACTTTTGCCGCCCGTCAATTTGTTGGGATCTTTCATCGCACAGACAACGGTTTTTATTTCGGATTTTATTATTAAATCCACGCAAGGCGGACATTTGCCCCAGTTATTGCAAGGTTCCAAATTCACATACAATGTTGAACCTGCAACATCCTTTTTGTTTGCGGAATTTATCGCTTCGGCTTCCGCATGAGCCGCACCGAAATATTTATGATAACCTTTTGATATTATTTTGCCGTCTTTAACAAGAATTGCTCCTACCAAAGGATTGGGAAAAACAAAGCCTTTACCTTTCTCGGCTAAGCTCAAAACAAGCTGCATATACAATTTATGATCGATATTTTTTTTCATAAAAATAAAAACTCCGAAAAAATACAAATTCTTTCGGGGCTGACAACAATTAAAACAAATTTTTAATTTCTTCTCTCATCCGGACTGCATGAAACAATGTTTCATTCACCGTCGGCATCCGATTTTCACGGATTCGTTTCACTTTTTCAGTGAAGTCGTAGGCTCAGCTCTTTCGGAGCATTACTACCGGTAAGGATTTTCACCTTCCCCGAAGAATATACGTATATTCTACAAAAATTTTATATAAAATACAAATTATAAAACAACCATACTAACAACATTACCCTCTCGGATGATATTTTGTATGCTGTTCTTTCAACCTTTCCTGACTTATATGTGTATAGATTTGAGTCGTGGAAATGGAACTGTGCCCGAGCATTTCCTGAACTACTCTGATATCGGCACCGCCCGTAAGCAGATGAGTGGCAAAAGAGTGTCGTAACGTATGAGGCGATATTTTCTTGGTAATACCTGCATTTATTGCAATCTGTTTCAACTGTCGCCAAAATTCTATTCTGGAAATAGGCTTTTTAAGACGGGTTAAAAACAATGCATCAGACTTTGTATTCTTTCTTATTCTCAAATATCTCTTTATATAACTTTGAGCTTTACTTCCGAAAACGACAAGCCTTTCTTTACCGCCTTTACCGAAAACTTTTACATAACACTCGTCAATATTTATATCGGATAATTTAATGTTTATAAGTTCGGAAACTCTTAAGCCCGTAGCATAAAGAAGCTCCAACATTGCTCTGTTTCTTACGGATAAATCGTCTATACCGGAAACAGAATTTAAAAGTTCGGTGACTTCATCCACAGTCAACATGTCCGGAAGTATTTGCGGAGTTTTCGGCGTGGTAAGATAAACAGTGGGGTCAGTTTGGATATAGTCTTCCGCAATTAAAAATTTATAGTATTGCCTTATGGATTCTATCATTCTGTAAATGCTTGTAGCCTTAAACTTGAGAGTATCTTTAAGATACCAGAAAAAATCCGATATTTCGTTGTGAGAGACAGTTTTGAAATCTTTACCGTTTTTTTCCAAAAAAGACAAATATGTATTAAGGTCTGTTCCGTAAGCAGCTGCCGTATTCTTGGAAAGACCTTTTTCGATTAATATGAAGTTGATGAAAGAATCAAGATAGTTCATTTTACATTTAATATCAAATTTTCAACCGTCGTTCTCGCAAAAAGGTAATCATATTCTCGTTTACTCCGTTTGTCGTTCCCATACCTCTATACCTCAAATTTGTTTTACAAATTCTCAGCTGCCGTCATTAAATATCTGTTGTATTGCAGTTCTCTTTCTAAAGTCGTAAACGGACCGTGTCCCGGAAAAATTTCAGTTCCTTTCGGCAAAATTTTTATCTTTTGCAGAGAAGAAATAAGAGTTTCATAACTTCCGCCGAACAAATCCGTTCTTCCTACGGAATCGTAAAAAATCGTATCACCTGCAAATAAGATATTTTCTATCAATATACATACGGAACCTTTGCTGTGTCCCGGCGTATGTATAACGGAATATTCGCAAAAAGATGTTTTTTTTGTTTCGTCGGTATTAAAAATTATATCCGGATTATTTATTGTTATCGGTTCGTCCGTTGATTCGGAATAGTTGAAATTTGCATTCCGCAACATTTCCGTATCAAGTTTGTGAATTGCCAAAGGGATATTATATTTGTTTCTTATTACATCGTCGGAAAAAATATGATCAAAATGTCCGTGCGTATTTATGAGAAGTTCCGGCTTTAAATTCAATTCTTCTATTTTGTTTATAACTTTCGTTCCGTCGCAGCCTGGATCAATAATAATTGCTTTTTTGGCGGTATCATCATAAACCAAAAAGCAATTAACACCATAATCGCCAGATACGACAAAATCCGTTTTAATCATTTTATTATTTTTCCGAAAAAATATCTCTGTGTTTATAAATATAACTTATTCCCGAATACAGCGTGAGAACAGTTGTTATCATCATCAACCAAAAAGGAGTTTTTAAAAGAATTAAACCGAATATCTTCTGAGCTTTTGTCCCTTCGATAAGGTCATACGGCGTCAAAGAATAGAATTTTATAAGAAAAGAATTTACGGACAAAATAACAAGTATCGTTATTATTGCTATCATCTGCGAAGTTGTCTTAACTTTTCCCGACATATTGGCGGGAATAATAATATTTTTTGAAGCGGCAATCGAACGCAAACCGGTAATAATAAATTCCCTCGAGATTATACAGATTACCATCCAAGCGGGAATATTTAAAATATATATTGCCACAAATGAAATAAATGCCGACGCCACAAGAAGTTTATCGGCAAGAGGGTCTAAGAAAATGCCGAAAGTTGTAACAATATTTCTTTTCCTTGCGATTTTACCGTCATAAAAATCCGTAATCGACGCAGCAACAAAAACGATTAATGCAAAAACGTTTGTCCAAAAAGTATCTACCGTCATAAGGACGATAAAGACCGGGACCAATAATACTCTAATCATTGTTAATTTATTTGCCAGATTCATAATTATATAACCTCATCAACAAAATATTGTTTATCGGGATACATCCCCGAGTACGGCAGTAAGATCGTAATCTTTATATCCGTTAATTTTAACTTTTACAAATTTTCCCGTAAGTATTTTATCATTTTTATTTATGATAATATTATTATCCGTTTCCGGTGCCTGAAAATACGCTCTTGCAAAAATTTTATTTTTATAAACATATTCGGGCAACACTTCAAATGTTTTTCCTGCTTTCAAGGAATTATTTCTTATAATATTTTGAAACTGTTCCGCGGCAAGAATTTCTTTTCGTCTTTCCATAACTTCCTCAGAAATTTTATTTTTCATTTTATACGACGGAGCAAGTTCCTGATCGGAATAACAGAATATTCCTATATGTTCGAAATAATTTTCTTTAACGAAAGAAACCATTTCTTTAAAATCCCGCTCGGTTTCTCCGGGAAAACCCGTTATCAAAGAAGTTCTTAAAATTATATCGGGATATTTTGTTTTAATATCCTCGATAATTTTCCTTGTATTCAAAGGACGTTTCATATTTTTCAAAACGGTTTTCGATATATGTTGTATCGGAATATCCATATAATTACAAATATTTTCACTTCCGTAAATCACATCAAGAAGCTCTTTTGTTATCGTCGAAGGATATGCATATAAAAGTCTTATCCACTTTAAATCTTTTATTTCGGCAAGTTTCTTTAAAAGTTTTGCCAAAGAAAGCTTGCCGTATATATCAAGTCCGTAAGAAGTAGTCTCCTGTGCTATAATATTAAGTTCACGCACTCCGGCAGCGACTAAAGCCTTTGCTTCATCCGTAATCGATTTAATCGGTCTGCTGACGAGCTTCCCTCTAAGTTTAGGTATAATACAATAACTGCAACCGTGCGTACAGCCCTCGGAAATTTTAATATATGCGGACGGCAACGGGGAAGATAAAACTCTTGTTTTGAAAGTCCGTACACCGCCGACACAATCGGTATCGGAAAAAAATTTTTGTTTCTTAATCAGATTAACAATATTATAATAATTTCCCGTGCCTACATAACCGTCAATAAACGGATATTTATCCTGCATTTTATCCTGCAAAAGCTGTGAAAGACAGCCCGAAACAAAAATTTTTAAATCGGGATTGGCTTTCTTAAGTTTTCCGGCATAAACTATCCGGTTATGAGACTCTTCCCGTGCATCACGTATAAAAGAACAAGTGTGAATTATTATATTATCGGTTTCTTTCAAATTTTCCGTAAGTTCAAAACCGTTTTTCATAAATAATCCGGCAACCGTTTCCGACTCTACCGTATTTTTGGAACAACCTAAAGTAATAATAGAAACTCTGTTATTTTTCAAAATCAATCTCTTTTAAATTCCATTGTTTTAACTTTGCTTTCTCCGTCGGCTATATTAATAAATTTATCATTAAAGTAAACTTCTATTCCTTCGGTATCTCCCGTCTTTAAAGAAAATTTATTTTTAGCTTTTGACGTGTAATGATGACCTTTCTGTAAAATCCCCTCAAAAGAGGTACGATTATCGGAATAGAGTTTTATCCAGGTATTATGTTTTGCATTTATCTGTAAAGTAATATCATGTAAAGCCGGCTGTATCGGCTTTTTAATTTCTTCCCGAAGCTGTTCCCGAATTTGTTCTTCGACGACGGGAGTATCTTCTTTTAAAGAATCATCTTCCGGAGATTGAACGGACTCCGGTTTGTCAATATTATTATCATTATCATCTTTTAATTCATCTGTCTTAGATTCAAGAAGCTGTTGAGAAACTACCGTATTTTGCATATAGCCGTCAATTTCATCCAAGTCCGGCAAAGCCGTATTTATATTATCGACTATTTTTACGATACCAAAAACAAAAAGCAAAATAACAAGACACAGAAAACTTAATACTATAGCCCTTTTATGTTTTTTAAAAAACTTGGATAATGTCTCTTTTAAGCCGTCTTTTCTATTAAGTCTCAAATATTCCTGATATTTTTCTATTTTTACCTGTTCGTAAATATTTATCATTTCCGCAGCGTCAAGGTACAAATATTTTGAATAAGTTTTTAAAAAATTTTTGTAATAAAGTTCCGCGGGAAAAGCAGAAACATCATCGTGCTCTATAGCCTCAAGATATTCCGTTTTTATTTTTGTTTCTCTGTGAACTCTATCCAATGTTAATTTTCTTACAAGTCTTTCGTGCTGTAAAATTGCTCCCGGACCATTCATATTTTTATCCTCTGAATTAATGTACAATCGGCGTACAGTATATAATAAATTACAATTCAATTACATCAACATTTTTAGGTGCGACAAATTTAAAAATATCGTTAGAAAAATTGTTGTTTGTTTTATAATTATTTATTTCTATATCAACTTTAAAATTCCCGTTATCAAAAGAACTTGCCGTAACAAGATATGTTGATTTGTTTATTGTAATAAGCATACTCCAATTTTCTTTTTTATCTTTCGGAGTTATCAAAAAAGAATAGACCACTTCGGTTTCATCTTGCAATTTAATATTGTAATCTTTTTTTAACAACTTAAAATTTTTGGAAAACTTAAAAACCGATGTCAGCATAACATCGTTTTCCACGACGTTTTTCCATTTTTCAACTATCGCCTGTCTGTTTGAAGGGACATAAGTGGTTATTGTTTTACCGTCAATATAAACATACTGTCTTTCGGGAGAAACCTGAATTAGACTGACATAATCCTGTTTTTTATGTTTAAAAACCCCTTCCGATTTTGTTTGTTCGCCCGTAGAAATATATGTTACCGTTTGAGAATAATTAGCCTGCATATCTTTAACGGAAGAATTCTTCTTCTCTATGTTTGACAATATCGTATCAATATCGGCAGCGACGCAAAAAGATACGGTCGTAAAAACAAAAAATGTTATCAATGTAAGAAAAAACAAAATATTTTTACGCATTTATTCTTAAATAATCCTCAATTAAATTATAGTTTATTTCCCATCTGTTTGTTCCTTCCGGTTTATGAATAAAGCCTCTCATTTCAAGAACACTCAAAATATTTGTGGCTCTTGCGGAACCGCCGAACTGAGCTTTTAACAAATCCTGAGAAACTCTTCTTCTTTCAAGAACAAGTTTCAATGCCGGAATAAGATCTTTTTCCGCTTTATCGGTAGCGGTTGCCGCGGCATTTTGGCTGACTTCGTTAACAAACGGTTCGTAATATTTAGGAAAATTCTGATCGGAAATAAATTTAACTATCTGCTCGATTTCTTTCGTTGAAACAAATGCTCCCTGCAAACGAACGGGACGCGGTTCTGACGGAGGAAGGAGCAGCATATCTCCCTTACCTATCAAATTTTCCGCTCCGACGGAATCCAAAATAACTTTAGAGTCTATAGCAGATGTAGTCTGAAACGACATTCTTGCGGGAAAGTTCGCTTTTATCGTTCCGGTAATAACATTTATCGACGGTCTCTGTGTGGCGAGAACAAGATGTATGCCTACGGCTCTTGCCATCTGTGCAAGCCTCTGAATGGAATCTTCTATTTCTTTTGAAGCAACCATCATTAAGTCTGCCAACTCATCTATAATAACGACTATAAAATAATCTTTTTCTTTCCCCTGTTCCAGCATCTTGGCATTATATTCACCGATATTTCTTACCATTACGCTTGCATATTTATCATATCTCTGTTCCATCACGGTTACAAGCTTTTTCAGTGCAGCGGAAGCCTCATTGGCTCTTGTAATAACGGCGGCATCTTCCGCAATACAGCACGGATTATACAAATGAGGGATATCTTTGTAAGCGGTCATTTCAACTCTTTTGGGATCTACAAGAATGAACTTCACTTCATCGGGACGAGCTTTGAAAAGAATCGATAAAATAATGTTATGCACACCGACGCTTTTTCCAGAACCCGTCGAACCGGCAATTAATAAGTGAGGCATTTTTGCAAGGTCGGAAATATAGCCTTTACCGTCGGTAGTTGTTCCGACAGCAAGCGACAATAAAGATTTTGAATTATGAAATTCGTCCGTATCAAGAATATCTTTCAAGCTTACAAGAGAAGCTTTAGGATTTGGAATTTCTATACCGACTGCGGATTTCTCGGGGATAGGCTCTATTCTTATTGCGGCGGATTTCATCGCCAAAGAAATGTTGTCCGATATATTCATTACCGACTGAATTTTTACGCCGGGAGCAAGAATAATATCATACCTTGTGATAACGGGACCCGGAATGATATCTTTAACTACGGCTTTTATTTTAAAATCTTCCAATGTTTTCTTTAATCTTTCGGCTCTGTCCTGCAATTCGTCTTCGTTAAGCTGTTCATTCAATCCGCCGTCTCTCAACAGACTGACGGGCGGCAAAACATACTTGAAAGACGACGTGTCTATCTTTTCAAAATCATTGTTCGAAGAATTTTCTTTTAAAATATTTTCTTCGGGCTTTTCGTCATCGCCGTTATTTTCGTTTCGCAAGCTTTCCGGTTCTTCCCGACGTCTCAACTCTTCGTTTCGTTTCGTTTCTTCTTTTTCCCGAGCCTGCTTTAACTGTTCTTTTACAAAATCTCCGCTATCTTCTTTATCCTGTTTGCTGTCGATAATTCTCGGCTTTTCACCGGTACCGAAAGGTTCTTCTTCCTGTTTGAATTTTTTATCTTCTTTCTGACTTCTGTTATTTATAATTGTAGCTTTTTCCTGTTTTTGAGTTTTCTTATATTCATACCATTGTTTTATATCGTCAATAATACCCTTAACAAAATTTTTTATCAATCCCAACAGAGAGATTCTAAAAAAGTATGACAAAACAAATATTAAAGCCAGAAATACCGCAATTATCGAAAAATTCCCGAAAAAGTCTGAAAAGAAGTTTGCAAAAACATTTCCTATCCATCCGCCGTCAAGAGACACATCAAAAGAAACATCAGCCAAAGAACATAATACGGAACCCAGTACAACGGAAGATAATGCAAGTATCGTATCAACTCTGTTTCTCAACATTGTCGATGTTACGCAATAAACGGTTCCGAACCAAAACAAAATAAACGGCACCATATATGCCGCCATACCGAAGACCTGAATTAAAAGGTTAGATATTGCCTGCCCGGCACGACCGGCATTGTCTGCCGACACAAAAGAATATGCGACAAAAAAAGCCGCCGCACAAAACAAAATACCGGTTAAAATTCTTTTGCCTTTATTATCTTCTTTATTTTGTTTGCTCTTTGCTTTTTTAGTTTTGATTTTTGCTTTTGCCATAATTATGTTATTATACAAAAAAAAATTGTCTTAAGCAATAAAATTGCGGAGCAATTTTTTTTCGGTTTCTATGACGAAGCATTTTATTTCAGTATCGGGGTAAAGTTCCTCTATAACGGAACGATAGTTTTGAAGCTGTTTTGTTATATATTCCTTGTCGTATATTGAAGTTTTGTAATCAATTATATCAACTTCGTTTTCTTTTATAACAAGTTTATCAAGCCTTACCGTATTGCCGTATCCGTCAACAAATTCTTTCTCGTTAAAAATCCTGTTTTTCTTATCGAAAAACTTCGCTATATCCGGTTTGGACAACAAATCATTAAGTGTTTTCCTTAAATCTTCGCTATCCTGTTCCGAATAAACAAGCATTGTTCCTTTAACCGCATTATTTATAACTTCTTCAAAAGACTCTTTATCAAAACTTTCTATTAAAGACAACGCATAATGTACCGTCAACCCTTTGATAAGAATATCTTTGTTCTTTCCTCCGTAAATTTCTACCGCACTGTCGCAAATCAAATCGGTAATATCGTCAGGCTGCGTTGCAATTATTTCCATATCCGAAGATTCCGTTTCTTCTTTTTTTATTTCGTCATAAACCTGTTTATGTCCCAAAATTCCGTTTTCTTTAGGAACAAAAACATCCATAAAATCTCTTTCTTCTTCTTTGGAAACGGCTTTCATAATGATAAATCCGTAAAATTCATAAACGGCTCTTGTAGTTGCAACGTATAAAGTATTAAGTTCGTCAGATAAACTCTTAAAATATTTTTTATAATAAATATCATTTAACGTGTCTGAATAAGCCGTTAAATCTTTATTCAGTCTGACAAAAGAAACTTTACCGTCTTTTTCCGAAAGGAAAGGACTGTCGGCACTTATACTACCGATTGAAAAATACGGCATTATAACGACATTGAATTGCAGACCTTTTGCTTTATGAACGCTCATCACTTTTACGGCATTTTCCGACGAAACTTTTATAAAAAACTTTTCGTTCTTTTGGTTTATTTGCCCGTCCGTAAAATAGTCCGTAAAATTTTGCAATCCCTGTTGTTTAGTCTCAAAATCGCTTATCACTTCCAAAAACCTTAATATTACGTTACTTTGTTTCGGGAAATTTTCCAGAACTTTAAACCTGGCAATTACTGCAATTGTAAGTTCGTAAACGGCAATAAATCCCGCGGATTTAAAAAATTCTTCAATATAATCTTTCCATATTTGAGTATAGGCTTTTCTGAACTTTATATAGAGGACATTATTTCCGCCGCTTTCGAAAGAATTCTCACAAAGAAAATCCAAAACTTCCCGTCTGTCAAGCCCGGTCCGTTTTAAAAATATGTCGCTCGTTATAAAAGCCGCAAAAGCTATATTATCCATGGGAACATTTAAAAATTGAAGTATTGAAAAAAGTTCCTTTACGATATTAGCATTTACGATATTCAAAGTTTTGAAAGATTCTATATTTATATTTTTTTCAAGAAGCCACTTGCCTATTTTTTCAACATCTTTATTTTCCCGACATAAAACGGTAATATCTTTATAAGAAAATCTTTTGGTCAAATCTTCTATCGTTTTATAAAGATACTCTTTTATTTTATCTTCAATAACCGCATTATCTTCTTTTGTCGAATATTCATAACGTGAGATTTCAACATATCCTTTATTTTTTTTATCCTCGCAAACATTCTGTCCGGACGATTCAAAAACATCGGCAAGTTCTTTACAATAGTTATCGACATTTCTTATTTTTCTTACGGTAACAATATGATTTATAAGATTTTCTATATTCCGCGAACAAAATACGGAATTATTAAAATCAACTATTGCCTGACAACTTCTGTAATTTGTCGTAAGTGTAAATTTTTTCGGCGAATAACCGGCAAATTCGGTTAAAGGTAAATCGAATATTCGAAAATCACTTCCTCTGAATCCGTAAATAGCCTGTTTCTTATCGCCGACATAGAAGAACGAACCGTTCTGTGACAAATTTTCTTCTACGATCAGTTTTAAAGTTTCCCATTGAATATTATTGGTATCCTGAAACTCGTCAACAAGAAAATCTTTAAAATTGTTTGACAGTCTGTAATAAATTTCCGGAAGCAAATCACTTTGAAATATTTTTAAAATTTTTCTGTTTATATCCTGTAAGAACAAAATCGAATCTTTTTGAGATCTTTTATCAAATTCATCGACGATATAATTAAATATTCGCAAATAAGTATCATAATAATGAAATGCTCTGTACTCAAAAAAATTTTTCATTACCTTTTTGATTTCATAAAAAAGTTCATTTAATTTTTCGCTTTGCGGACTTTTTTGGTTATAATGAGGTTCTTCTTTTTTAAAATAATCAGACATATCGCGTGCCGGTCGAAACAGATAATTATCTTCCTTTTTTATTTTTTCTATCGCGTCTCTTAAATTTTTATGAAGACCGTTAAATTCTTTTATTTCGGACATCTCGGCACAAAGTTTGTTAAATTCGGCAGAAAGTATACTAAGCACTTTATTATACCTGCTTCCGTCATCAAGAAACAATTTCTGTTTAGGAATTTCTTTACCGTAAAAATCTTTAAAATTTTTTGATATAAAATTTTTTATATTCCAACTTGAATTACTATCCACGACAAACTGATCAAAGAAACAATTCAACAGTTCTTCAACATCTTTACTTACAAAAACTTCATCGAGAAAAGAATCTATTGCGTAATCTATATATTCGTCATAAGAATCAAGTATCTTATAATCCGGAGAGATTCCCAACTTCAACGCACAGGCTTTTATTATAAGATTAATAAAACTGTCCGTCGTTCTGACATTAAATTTGTCGTAGTTCAATATCAAATTATTTATTGCAATAACGGCATTTTGTGAAATTTTATTTTTTGGAAGTTTTATATCGGAGGTAAGATTTTTTGTATCGCAGTTTAAAGCTATTTTTTTCAAACTGTCTATTATTCTTTCTTTCATCTGAACCATAGCTTTATTTGTAAATGTTAATGGTAAAAGATTAACAAGACAAGGTTTCTGGAAAATAGTTAAATATTATAAAGAACAAGCTCATATTACTAAAGACATTACACCACATGTTTTAAGACATTCATTTGCAACACATTTATTACAAAATGGAGCAGATTTAAAAGCAATTCAAACAATGCTTGGACATTCAGATATATCTTCAACACAAGTATATATGCAATTCCAACGGGAGCAGCAGCTGGAACATTTAAGGGATATACAACAAGTGCACCAAGTACAACAGCACAAACACCAAGTACAACAGCACCAGTAATTAGTGCAGATACAAATTACTATATGTGGTTTAATAGAAATACATACAATGTGGTAGCAAGTAAACCAACAAATGGAACAGTAAAGATTGAAACAGTAACAAAAACAGGAAATACTGTAACGGCATCATCAGCAGCTGCGACACTAACAGTAAAATATGGAGATACAGTAAAAGC
>CALGGE010000074.1 GCA_937916125.1 uncultured Elusimicrobia bacterium
AAACTTTCAAATCTTGAGTTTATTCAATATCTATAGTTGTTGGATGATATTGAATAAACTCAAGATTTGAAAGTTTAACACCTTTTACAAAAGCAATCGCATCTGCTGTTGCAGTATTTTGAACAGAGCCTGTTGTTTGCCCTTCAAATAAACCATTTAATCCACCTGTTGCTAGGATTGTTGGCCCATTTATTTCTCTCACTTTTTTTGTATATGTATCCAAATCTTTTACTGAATTTTGTTCTGATTGAAAATCTCCAATCACGCAGGTTTTAATTGTGTTATCACAATATCCATCTGCATCTTTTAATATTGGATCTTTGCTTTCATCCACCTTTACTATTTCATATTCAGTACCTAAAACATTTACTTTCATAAGCATTCCTTAATCAAAACTGAAGGTTTCTCCCCTGATCAGTTGTTCAAGTGCATATCTCATTGCATCCATAAGATGATTAAAATCATCAATGGGAACATTGATTCTTTTTCCAAATTTATCAACATCCCATGTGTAGTTATTGATTTCTGTGATGAAGTTTACACACCAGGGATGAATGACAATGTGGTAATTCTGAATGTACTGGATCCCATTGTTTACACTGTCTTTTCCTTTTCTTGCAGCTTTAATATGTGACAGACCAAAATCAAACAGTTCAGCTATGGATTTTGGTTCTGCTGAATCAGCAGTTATTTTTCCATAGCCAAAAAATAACGGCTGATTTATTCTGTGGACTTAGAAAGACACAAAACAAACAGCCGTGATTCTTTCTCCCATAAAGGGACAAAGAATACTTGGAATAAAATATTTAAGTAGCGAGCTGAAATAATTTATTCTTATAACGGATGCTTTTGGTTTGTAAGCTCTTTTGTTTAAAACAAAAGTTCATCCTTTCGGATACCAAAAACATTTAAATATTAAGTTGTTATAACGATTATACCATAAGTAAAAAATTTTATCAACAAGAAAATTTCTTAACGAACAGCAATATTATTTTGTCTCATATAATTTTTTAAATCGGAAATTTCCAATTGTTTGAAATGAAAAAGTGATGCTGCAAGAACCGCGGAAGCTCCTTTCTTACAAACATCAACGAAATGTTCTTTTTTACCGGCACCGCCGGAAGCAATAACCGGAACATCAACAACTTTCGTTATTTGTTCCATTAAATCCAAGTCGTACCCGTCTTTCGTACCGTCTCTGTCCATACTGGTAAGGAGAATTTCTCCGGCACCGAGTTCAACGCATTTTTTTGCCCACTCTATAACATCCAAATTCGTTCTTGTTCTTCCGCCGTGCGTGTAAACTTTCCATTCCGTTCCGGAAGGTTCCCGCTTAGCATCGATTGCAACAACAATGCACTGATTGCCGAACTTTCTGCTGCCGTCATGTATTAACCGAGGGTTCTGCACGGCTGCCGTATTGATTGATATTTTATCGGCACCGGCCTTAAGAAGAGTTCTCATATCGTCAACGGTTCTTATACCGCCGCCGACGGTAAGAGGAATAAAAACCTGCTCCGCCGTTTTTTTTACGACATCCAACGTAATATTTCTTTTGTCCGATGAAGCGGTAATATCCAAGAATACCAATTCGTCTGCTCCCTCGATATTATATCTTTTGGCAATTTCTACGGGATCTCCGGCATCACGCAAATCCACAAAATTAGTTCCTTTTACAACCCTACCGGCATTTACATCAAGGCAAGGAATAACTCTTACCGCTAACATTGTTCCTCCGAATGTTCTACAAAATTCTTCAAAATTCTTAAGCCGATCTCGGAGCTTTTTTCAGGATGAAACTGACAACCCCAAACATTACCGTTGGCAACAGACGAACAAAAATTTATGGAATAATCTGTTGTTGTGGCAATCCAATTTTTGTCATCGGGCTTACAGAAATAAGAATGGACAAAATATACATAATCACCGTCATTTATATTTTTATACATTTCTTGTGCGGTTTGATTTTGTTTGGAAATAAAAATTTTATTCCATCCCATATGAGGGATAATTAATTTTTCATTCTTCGGAGCGACAAATTTTTCAACACTGCCCTCAATGATATCCAGCCCCTTATGCAGACCGTCTTCATAACTTTCGGAAAACAGCAATTGGAAACCGAGACATATGCCCAAAAACATTTTATTTTTTGAAATATGTTCTTTTACCGCCGTATCAAAACCTTTATTCTTTATTATTTTTATTGCCGGTTCAAACGCTCCGACACCGGGAAGAATTATCGCATTGTATTTCTCAATTTGATTGGCTTCATTGATAATATCAACCTCTGCCCCGCAAAGCTCTACAGCCTTCGATACGCTCCTTAAGTTGCCCATTCCGTAGTCTATCACTGCTATTTTTAAACTCATTTTTTATTCCTAAATTCAAACATTTCTTATTATAAAAACAAATTACTATTCCACCGTTACGGATTTTGCAAGATTACGCGGTTGATCAACATCACAACCTTTCATAACAGAAATATAATACGCAAAAAACTGTAACGGTATCACATTTATCAGAGGCGAAAGGTATTCTTGAGTTGAAGGAACGAAAATTTGATAATCGGAGTTCTTGACAATTTCGGTATTGTCTTTATTTGCAATTGCTATAATCTTTGCCCCTCTTGCTTTAGCCTCTTCAATATTGCTTAATATTTTTTCATAAATTTTGCTATCGGTGGCGATAACCATAACCGGCATTGTCTCGTCAATAAGTGCTATCGGACCGTGTTTCATTTCACCGGCGGGATAGCCTTCGGCATAAATATACGAAATTTCTTTAAGTTTCAATGCTCCTTCCAAAGCAATGGGATAGTTAATATTTCTGGCAAGATAAATAAATTGTTTAGTGTTTTGAAAAAGTTTGGCTATTCCCTTAATACCGTCGGCAAGGTTGAGAGTTTCCGCAATTTTAGTCGGAATATCTCTTAATGCCGCAATAAATTCAGCCAACTGTTTTTTGGAAACGGTACCTTTTTTATCCGCCATAAACATTACAAGAAGATACAATGCCGTAAGCTGACCGGTGAACGCTTTTGTTGAAGCCACACCTATTTCCGGACCGCAATGAGTATATAAAACATAATCGGCTTCTCTGCTGATACTTGAACCTACAACATTACAGATTGCAACTGTTTTGGATTTTTTCTCTTTTGCAAGTCTCAACGCTGCCAAAGTGTCCGCCGTTTCTCCGGACTGAGAAATAAAAACGGTAAGAACCTTATCGTCAACAACAGGTTCCGCATATCTGAATTCCGAAGCTATATTTACTTCGGTAGGGATTTTTGTAAAATTTTCAAACAAAAATTTTGCCGTAAGACCGGCATGATAGGATGTACCGCAAGCAACTATGCAGATTCTTGATATTTTCAATAAGTCTTCTTTTGTAAGACCGACAGATTGAAGAATGATTTTGTTTTCTTCGTCTGAAATTCTTCCTCTGAACGTATCTTGTATGGTCTGCGTTTGCTCGTAAATTTCTTTAAGCATAAAGTGCTTATATCCGCCTTTTTCCGCTTGCAAAGCATTCCACAAAACTTTTTGAGATTTTCTCTCAACGGAATTACATTGACCGTCAAATATTTTTATACTGTCCTTTCTTACTTGAGCCGTATCGCCGTTTTCCAAAAATATTACATCTTTTGTATATGCCAACAATGCCGAAACATCGGAAGCTATAAAATTTTCTTCTTTTCCCAACCCTATGACGAGCGGAGCGTCTTTTCTCGCCACTACCACTTGCGTCTTGTCATCGGCACAAATCGCACAAAGAGCATAAGCACCTCTTATCTCCTTAAGTGCCGACTGAACGGCGTCGAGAAGACTCGATTTTTCATTATAATATTTTTCAATCAAATGAGCGATAACTTCGGTATCTGTTTCGGATGCAAAGATATGTCCTTCTTTCTGCAATTGATTTTTAAGAGGAATATAATTTTCTATTATTCCGTTGTGAACCACAACAATTTTGCCGCTGCAATCTGTATGAGGGTGAGCGTTTTCTTCGCTCGGTTTACCGTGTGTTGCCCATCTGGTATGCCCTATACCGAGATTACCGAAAATCTTATTGGTGTTGAGATTTTCTTTTAAATTAACCAGTTTGCCGACACTTCTTCTGCGTTCGATTTTCCCCTCGCCGATTACGGCAATTCCGGCAGAGTCATAACCTCTATATTCCAACTTTTCCAAGCCGTTATAAACTACATCTACGGCATTTTTACCTCCGATATAGCCTACTATCCCGCACATAAATTCCCCTTTAAACAAACTTATTTATATCAATAAAAAATTCAACACACTTTTATTTTATCTAAGAAAATTCTTTTTAAAAATTTTTATTATTATAGCAAAATATAAATAAAATAGGAAGAAAAACTTTGTTTAAATATTTTAAATTTTGTAGAATTACTGTCATTATGGAACAGTTTAAAAGAACGGAATTATTACTCGGTAAAGATAAAATGGGAAAAATTTTCAACTCAACCGTCGCCGTCATCGGGCTTGGTGCGGTCGGCGGTTTCGCGTTGGAAATGCTGGCAAGGGTTGGGGTAGGTTGCCTTGTTATTGCGGATTTTGATATTGTACAAACTTCAAATATTAACAGACAAATACTTGCAACTCACTCCGGCATAGGCATAAAAAAAACCGAACTCGCAAAAAAAAGAATTCTCGATATAAATCCGAACTGTAAAATAAAAATTTTTGATACTTTTGTTAATACCGACACCTTGCCGACGATATTTTCAACTAAACCGAACGTTGTAATAGATGCAATTGATTCTTTTAATCCTAAACTAAGGTTGATTGAATACTGTTATAAAAACAACATAAAAATCATTTCCTCAATGGGGGCGGCTTTAAAGACCGATCCTTTTTCAATAAAATATGCGGATTTATTCGAAACACATCACTGCAAACTTGCCGAAAGGCTGAGAGGTGATCTGCGTAAGTTAGGGATATCTTCCGGAATACCTTGCGTATTTTCAGAACAATCCCCTCAAATAAAACCGATTCCTTTACCGAAAGACGAACAAAAAAATTTCGGCAAAAACGGCGGTCCGAAAATTCTCGGTTCAACGCCGATAATAACAAGCATTTTCGGAATTTTGTTGGCAAATAAAGCTATAGAGATAATGTGTAAAGATTTTTAAAAAATTTGCAATTTTTTGTAGATTTTCTCGGCAACCAGCTTGTACCCTTCCGAGTTAGGATGAACCGTATCGAAAAAGAGTTCTCTTCTGTTCCAAATTTCATTCAATATCCCGTCAATAAACCGAACTTTTTTACGCTCGGCAAGCGACTTGAGCAAACGGTAAATATCATTTAATTCGGTATCTTCCGGAGAAACAACCGCTACGGTTGCACCGGCATCAATAAGTTTATCAACAATCTGTTCCATATTTCTTTTAGTCTGAGATAAAGGAATCTGCCGAAAGAAATCGTTTGCACCAAACTCCACGATAACTATTGATTTGGCTTTTGAAACATATTTTAAAACCGTATCTATTCTGCGTAGTCCGTCTTCCGAAGTATTACCGTTAACGCCTAAATTGACGACGGGACAATCAACCATTTGTTGCAAATAATAGGTATAACCTTTATCGTCTTTTGCACCGTAACCTTTTGTAAGGCTGTCGCCGAAACAAATAATTTGCATTTTATTTTGTTCCGAACTTTTTTTGTTGCAGGCGGAAAGAACAAAAATTAAGATGATTGAAAACAATAACAACAAATATCTTTGCATGGTTATAAAAATAATTTTGAAATTTTATATATTGTTTAAGGCAACAGGTTATATTCTTTATCGGCAACTTCTTCCAGCCATTCCGTCGAAGAATTTTCTGCGGGAACGGCTATTGCAATGTGAGTAAACCAACTGTCTTTTGCCGCTCCGTGCCAGTGTTTTACTTCCGGTGCAATATTTACGACATCACCTTTTTTTAATTCGCGAGGTTCTTTGTTCCACTCTTGATACCAACCTCTGCCCTCGACAACTAAAAGGATTTGTCCGCCGTTATGATGTATGTGCCAGTTATTTCTGCACTTAGGTTCAAAAGTTACGTTGGAAATATTAACTTGTTCATTACTTAACGGCTTTAAATAACTTTGACCGATAAAATATTTTGCATAAGCCGTATTCGGTTCACCGAGTCCGAACAGAGGTTGCTTAATACTTTTTGTTAATTTTAATATTTCGTCTGTTTGTTCTTGGCTTAAACCGACATTTTTACCTATTTGAATATGTGCCAAAAGTTGCAGCGTAACGTTTTCCATTGAAGAAAGTGCCGCTATCGTAGCTATTTCTCTTTCCTGATCGGTTAAAATTCCGCGATAAAATATATCCGCAAATAAATGTTCTTTCAAGTAAGCATCTATCGCCGGTGCGAACGTGTAAATTTCTCCTTTCACTTTTTTACCGACGAGTTTTGTTTGTTTTTTTGTGCCGATTTTATTTTTATTGACTTTATCATCCAAAGGTGTTCCTTCCGGACCGAACATATAAGCACCGTTTTTGCTTTCTTCCAACAACACACCGAGTGCGTTCAAGCTTCTCGGGAAACCGCAATATGCATAAAGCTGAGTCATTATCTCTTTTATTTCGTTAACGGTCATTTCCGAATCCGTAAGTCCAATCTTGATTGCATTTTTTAAACTTGCGATATCGCCGATAGCGGTATAAGAAGATATTATTGCAATACTTTGCTGTCTGGCAGACAGATAAACTTTCACAACATCTTCATCATCGTCGTCATCATCCGGTTCCGGCACATTTTTTGCAATTGCCGTGCCGCCGAGCATAACAAACATTAACACCAACGTAAAAAATTTTTTTAAAAAATCCATTATTACTCCTTAAGCAAACAGTTCTTTTGCTTTTTCAACCAACGAAACATAGTCAACTTTACCGTTGCCCATTAAAAGCATTTCGTCAAGCACTTTAATTTTTTTGGGGACAAATAAATCGCTGTAACCTTGTGCTTTAAAATCGGCACTTATTTCACTGAAAACGGTATTCGGTCTTGTAGTGAAAAGAGCCAACTGTTCGCCTTTTTTCTCGTCGGGAACAGTAACAACGGCATGTTGATAATCTTTCCAAAGTTTTGATATGGCGTCCTCGACCGCCGTTAAAGAAACCATCTCGCCGGCTATCTTGGCAAAACGTTTTGCTCTGCCTTTTATGGTAATAAATCTGTCTTTGTCAAAATCCACAATATCGCCGGTATCATACCATCCGTCTTCAAGCGGCTGAATCACGCCGGGCTTATCCGCTTTCATATATCCCAACATAACATTTCTTCCTTTAACTACCAATTTTTTGCCGTCTTTTATTCCGGGGACTTCGTCAAGTCTGACATCTATTCCCGGGAAGATTCTGCCGACGGAACCTTTCTTATGATACATAGGAGTATTTACGGAAAGTACGGGAGCCGTTTCTGTTGCACCGTAACCTTCCAAAAGGCTGATACCGAAATTCGTAAACAAATACTTTTTTGTTTCTTCTTTGGCTTTTTCCGCACCCACAACGGCTATTTTCAGAGAATAAAAATCGTAAGCGTGAGCACTTTTTCCGTAGCCCGTAAAGAACGTGGGCGTAGTAAAAGTAACCGTTGCGTTAATATCATAGATAAGTTCCGGAATAATTTTATAATGTAACGGTGTCGGATAAAAAAATATTTTCACGCCTCTTGATATAGGCAATATCATTCCGCACGTGAACCCGAAAGAATGAAATATGGGAAGTGCCATAAAGAAACTGTCAAGAATACTGAAAAACAAAACGGAATTTATCTGGTTCATGTTAGCTTGTATATTTTCATGACTTAACACTACACCCTTAGGAACGCCTTCCGAACCGCTGGTAAAAAGAACCACCGCGGGATCTTTATAAGAAACAGAACCTTTAATTTTATTGTAATACCATCTCGGGAAGAAAGAAGCGACAAATCCCGTCAGTTTTTCCTTTAACGTTATTTCCTTTTTCAAATCTTCAAGATAAATAATATTAAGTCCTTCGGCTTCCATCTCTTTTATAAGTTCGGTAAAACCGCCTTTTACAACAAATTGTTTAGACGTATAAACCGTTTTTAATTGTGTTGTCTTACAACAGGATATCATATTTTTTGTTCCGGTAGAAAAGTTCAACATACAGGGAACAATATTAAATGCTTCTAACCCGTATACCGAAACAACCGTAGCCGCCGCATTTGGAAGCAAGACGCCGACATATTCTTTCTCCTTACTGTGTTTGGCAAACTGTTTTCCCAACACAAAAGCTCCGGTTAAAAGCTGCCCGTAATTTATTGGTTTTCTCGCTATATCTTCTATAATTTTTTTTCTTCTTCCGATAAAATTTTTTGCTTCAATCAAAGATTCAAAAATAGTTTTGTCATATCTTAACGAATAATATTTTGCATCCGTCATAATATCAAAAAGCTGTTTCGTAATTTCTTTTTTTCTTTCCTGTCCTTTTAAATTCTTATCAACGTTTAATTTGGTAGGTTTAAATATATTTAAGCTTACGGCAGCTCTCGGTTTTACTCTGAATTTATTCCCGAAATACGAGAACATTGTATATTGCGTTCCCTCAATATATATCGGAACTATTTGTGCATTTGTTTTGTCGGCAATCATCGCCGGACCGGGATATATTTTCATCATACTTCCGGTGGTGGTAACACGCCCTTCCGGATAAATAACAACTCTGTTGCCTTTTTCTATTTCGTTAATTATGGATTTTACTGCCATCGGATTATTTGGTTCTATTTGGAAAAATTTAGCAAGATTTAAGAAAGGTTTCACATACCATTTTCTTGCAATTATGGGGTTGATTGTAAAACAGAGATTTTCCGGAACGAACGCCCATATCAAAATTGCGTCGATAAAAGAGTTGTGGTTTGCAATGTATAAAACATTACCTTTCAAATCTTTTATATTTTCCAATCCGTTAACTTTTATACTGAAGAAAAGTTTTAACAACGGAGCAATCATTTTTTTATTAAAAAAAACTTTTATTAACAAATTCATTTATTTATTTCCTTAAAAAAATCATGTAATTTAACATAGTCCGTAGCACCGGTTCCCGTGATAGGAAGTTTTTCCATCACAAAAACTTTATCCGGCAAAACAAAATCCGTATCGTTCTGTTTGATTGCGGCATCTTTCAGCTCTCCCAAGTCTGCATCCTGTTTGGTTGTAAATAAGATAATTTCTTTTTTATTGTTTTTTACGGTAGTTATTAAAGCATGTTTAAAATCCTGCCAAATATTCGAAATTTTAAATTCCAGTTCCGTCAAAGAAACGGTTTCACCGTTGACCTTGGTAAACCTTTTCGATTTCCCTTTCATGGAAATAAAACCGTCTCTGTCTATTTCAACTATATCGCCGGTATCAAACCAATTTTTGTCGTTTTCGGTAGATTTCAGTTGTTCGTTTTCTATATAAAAACGCGAAACGTTAGGACCTCTTACCCACAAATGACTTGCACCTACAAATGCCGATGTTGCTTCCAGTCTGCACTCGACGGAAGGCAACATTTTTCCGACGGTGTATTGTCTGAAATACATAGGAGTATTTATGGATATCGTGGATGCGGTCTCGGTAGTTCCGTAAGCTTCAAAAATTCTCTTACCGAAATTTTCTTCCCAAATTTTTACGGTTTCTTCTTTCAGCTTTTCAATACCGGAAATAACATATCTTATTGAATAAAAATCGTAAGGATGTGCATTCTGTGCATACCCGTTAAGAAATGTATCCGTACCTAAAAGTACCGTTGCGTCGGTATCATAAACAAGTTCGGAAACCATTTTATAATGAAGCGGAGAATGATAAACGAAAACTTTTATACCTCTTAAAACCGGCAACAATATACCGGCAACAAATCCCAACGACGAAAATATCGGCATGGCATTAAAGAAAATATCCGATATTCCGAAGTCCATCACGGCGGAAAGCTGAGCACGTGATGCTTGAATATTTCTGTGCGATAAAACTACGGCTTTGCTGTTACCTTTAAATGCCGCCGAGAACATAACAACAGCCGGTGAGTCCGCGTCAAAATTATTGCATATATTTTTATGATAAGTTTTCGGGAATTTTGAAACGAAATAAGCCGTAATCTTATTAAATATCGTCAAGCTCTTTCTGATATCTTCTCCGTAAATTACATTTATTTTATTCTTTTCAAGAGTTGTTATCAATTCTTCAAGCTTGTATGTCTGAACAAAAAATTTAGTGGTATATATTGTTTTTATACCGACATTTTTTATATTGTACAAAATGTTATCGGCACTTTCCGTATAATTCAATATTGCCGGAATTCTGTCAATTGCCGACAAAGCAAAAAACATTTTTATTGCGGTTTCCGTACCGGCAGAAAGTATTCCCGCATACTCTTTAGCGTATGTCTGTTTGCTCATTTTATGCGAAAATGCAAAAATTTCTCTTATAAAACTGCCGAGCTTAACGGGATCTCTGTCAACATCTTCCAATATTTCTTTGCCTCTGCCCACCAAAGAAACGGAATCTATCAAAGATTCAAATATTGTTTTATCGGAAAAATTCCCTCTGAATTTCATCTCGCACATAATATCATAAAGTTTTGATATTGCAATATTTCTTCTTTTTGTGTCGGAAAGAGATTGGTTAACATCCAACTTTCTGGGAGGAAGAACGGTTAGCTTGATTTTTCTTTGATGTTTTGTTTTTATTTTTGAACCGTAATAAGAAAAATCCGAATATTGCGTTCCCTCAATACAAATAGGTAAAATATCGGCATTGCTCTTATCGGCAATAACGGCAGGTCCGGGGTACACTTTCATAAGTCCGCCGGTTGTGGTAATTCTTCCCTCGGGAAATATCACTATCATTTTACCTTTCTTTATTTCGTCAATGATAGATTTAACAACCATAACATTTGTGTTATCTACCGGGAAAAACTTGATCATTCTTAAGAAAGGTTTCACCCAAAACTTTTTTGTAACATCCGTATTTATCGCAAAAGAAAGTTTCTCGCCGAAAGTTACGGAAAGCACTATACCGTCGATAAGAGATGTATGGTTTGCGATAATTAACGTTCCGCCTTTACACTTTTCAAAATTTTCCATACCCTCAACTTCCACCGTATAAAAAATTTCCATAAATCTTTTTGTAATTATTCTTAAAAGATGTGCGGGAAGAACATAACAAATATACAAGGAACCTATCACATTAAATAATGCTATCAAGCTCAATATTACCGGAAATGCCAAACCCAATTTAACAAACACCCAACAGACAAACGCTCCGGCAGCAATAAACAAAACATTAATAACATTGTTTATACCGACGACACGTCCTCTGATTTTTCTGCCGGCAAGCACTTGCAGCATTGTCATTAAAGGCACAATATACATACCGGCAAACAACGAAAAAGCGAAAACATCCACTATTATTTTTACTCCGGTAAATGTGGAAAGAAAAGCAGCCAAAGAAATATTCGTCGATATCGCGTTGTGAATACTGTCGGCACTGAAAGATAAATCCACAATAAACACCGTCATAAGAAGAACGGATATCGGAACATATTTTATGGAAATTTCTTTTTTAAGTAAAATATAAGCGATAATGGTTCCGCAGAAAATTCCCGACGCAAGAAGCGTCATAAGGAATATGTACAGATTCTGTTCGCCTTTTATGATAACTTCCGAAAAGTTCGGTATCTGGCTTACAAGCACAACACCTATAAACCAAAACCACGATATTCCCAGTATGCAGGAATAAATATCTTTGGACATATTAAAAAACGACATATTTTTAAATGTCGTTTTAATAAAGTTTTCGGATATATCGAATTTTTGTGTATTTGTTTTAAGTTGCGGAATAAAAAGTGAAGCAATAAGTCCTGCAACAGCCACCGTCAAATATATAAGGAAAAGCCATTTCTTATCTACGGAATAAACAAGCACTCCGCAAATTATACCGAGAAGTGCCGCAAAATAATTTCCCGCTTGAATAAAACTGTTTCCGGCAACCAACTCGTCATGCTCCAAAAGTTCCGGAATAACCGCATACTTTGCGGTATTAAAAATTGCGGCTATAGTACCTTCCAAAAATAAAACTATCAGCAGTATCCAAACATTTTTCATTAAGAAGCCCGCAATACCGACAAAAGCTAAAAGCAGTTGAGCAAGTTTTGATACTTTTATTATTACATCTTTTCTGTATTTATCGGCAATCTCACCGGAAGTTGCGGAAAATAAAAGCGACGGTAAAACAAATACCGCCACCAAAGATGTTACAAGAAAATATTTTGTCCCGTCGGAAAACATCCCCACACTCAACATTATATATGTTGCAAGTGCTATTCTGAAAAAGCTGTCATTAAAAATCCCTAAAAATTGTGAAACATAAAAAGAAAAAAACGCTTTGTTAAAAAACACTTTGACTATTTTTTTCATAAGTTTTTTATAAATATATTCCGCATTCAAACGCATTTAAACGGAATATCTCCCTTATAAATATTTAAATAATATTTGATTATTTTATAAAAATACAACTAAACTGTCAAAAACTTTAAAAAAGTTTTTTTATAAAACAAACCGGATTTTTTTCTAAAAAAATTAGCAATCAGGAATTGTTGAATTAAAGTTCATTATTTAATTGCTAATTTCTAATTGCTAATTTCTAATTATCGTTCAAATCGGGGCGACTGGATTTGAACCAGCGACCTCTCCCACCCCAAGGGAGTGCGCTAGCCACCTGCGCCACACCCCGATTCATTTGGGATGTCATATTCTACATAAAATAAATTTTTTTGTCCAGTAAAAAAATACTTTAGCAATGCACCTGTAGGTAATGCTATCAGATTATCTATAAAATGCAAAGTATGCTCACCTTAATATATACCACTGTCACTAAAAGTGGCATACTTTGCAAAAGGTAAAGGACGAGAACATTTTACTGTTCTCGTCCTGTCAGAAGCACTAAGAGGATATTACTTATAGCAACTTTGCAATAATGAAGGAAATTGAACTTTTAAAAGAAAAAATGAAAAGATTTGAACTTGAACTTGAATTGATAAAAACTAAAAAATAAAATTGCTTTGTGATTTTATTTTATGTATAATATTCGGTTGTAAAAAAAACGAATTTAATTGTCGGAGGACAATATGATAATAACACTGAAGAACAAAGCAACAAAAAAAGAGGAAAAGAAAGTTGTTGACAAAATAAAAAGTCTCGGCTATATTCCTCACGTTTCGCGTGGTAACAATGTAACCATCATAGGTATGATAGGTGAACAGGCTGAAAAATACAAAGAAAATTTTGAAGCCATGGACGAAGTTGACCACATAAGCGAAATTGAAAAACCTTACAAACTTGCATCACGAGAATTTAGACAAGAAAATACCGTTATAAAACTTCCTTACGGAATAGAAATAGGCGGTAAAAAAGTACCCGTTATTGCAGGACCTTGTGCAATAGAAAGTAAAGGCGTTGTTGACGAAATAGCAAAGATAGTTCTTGACGCAGGCGGGACGATTCTCAGAGGCGGAGCATTCAAGCCGCGTTCCTCACCGTATGCTTTCCAAGGGTTGGGAGAAAAAGGCTTAAAAATTATTCACGAAATCGGTAAAAAATATAAAATGCCGACAATAAGTGAAGCTATGTCTATAGAAGAAGTTCCGTTAGTTGCACACTATTGCGATATAATACAAATCGGTGCAAGAAACGTACAGAACTATGATTTGTTGAAAGCCTGCGGGAAACAGAAGAAACCTGTTCTTTTAAAAAGAGGTATGGCTACAACCATAAAAGAATGGTTGCTTTCCGCAGAATACATTTTGTCGCAGGGTAATTATAATGTTATGCTTTGCGAAAGAGGCATCAGAACATTTGAAACCGCTACCAGATTTACGCTTGATTTGAATGCAATACCGGTAGTAAAGAAATTAACTCATTTGCCCGTAGTGCTTGATCCTTCGCACGGTATCGGTATCAGAGAACATGTTCCCACTATGGCAAAAGCATGTTTGGCGGCAGGTGCCGACGCATTAGCTATGGAAATACATCCGAGACCGGAAGAAGCTCTGTCGGACGGTCCGCAGAGTTTATTACCGGAACAGTATAAAAAACTTATGGATGAATTGAAAGTTTTGGCACAGGCTTTAGGCAGAGAAATATAAATGAAAAAAATTGCTATTATCGGTGTAGGTTTAATGGGCGGCTCGTTGGGGCTGGCATTAAAAAGACTAAACGATAAGAACAAAAATCAATATGAGATTTTAGGTATCGGCAGAAATGAAAAAAAATTGCAGAAAGCAAAAGAGCTTGGTGCAATCGACAGCTTTTCTGTCGATATTTCCGTTTTACGTGACAGCGATATGGTTTTTATATGCAGTCCCGTCGATACCGTAGTTGATATGTACAAAAGTGTTTCCAAATATTTAAAAAAAGGTGCCGTTGTTGCCGATATAGGCAGTACAAAAGAAAATATTGAAGCTAAAATAAAGGCTTTACGCATTAAAAACAAAAACCTGCCTGAATTTGTAGGGTGTCATCCTATGGCAGGTACGGAAAATAACGGTGTAGAGTATGCAAAAAAAGATTTGTACGATAACGCCGTAACGGTAATTACCTCTGATAAAAAATCTAAGGGAACAAAAACGGTTGCCGAATTATGGAAAAATATCGGATGTAAAGTAATTTATATGTCGGCAAAAGAACATGACAAATATGTTGCATTTACCAGCCATATGCCGCATATAATTGCTTTTGTGTATTACAAAATGTTTGCGGAAAAAAGTTTAAAAGATAAAAATATACAAAACCTGACGGCAGGCTCTTTCAAAAGTATCACAAGAGTGGCAAAATCGTCGCCCGAAATGTGGTTGCCGATATTTTTGAATAATAAAAATAATTTAAAAATATTGTCGCAACAGCTTTGCAAAGAAATTAAAACTTTTACCGATAGCTTTAATAATACAAAAAAATTGAAAAAGTTTTTTTATTAGCGATTCCCAAGACCGCAAAGTTTGAGATGTGCGGTCGTTATAATAGGATGAAGAATATAGATTAAGTTTAGGATAATGTAAATAATGAAAACTATTCGCATTAATAAAGTCCTTAGATTGCAGGGAACAATTTCCGTTCCTGCCGATAAATCAATAACACACAGAGCAATAATGTTATCATCTCTTGCCGACGGAAGATCAATAATAAATAATTTTCTTCCTTCCGAAGACTGCTTTTCCACGATGAATGCTTTCAGAAATATGGGCGTTGAAATAGAAGAAAACGGTACAACTTTGATAATTAAAGGTGTTGGAATTCACGGATTAAAAAAGCCTCAACAAAATATTTATGCGGGAAATTCCGGAACTACTACAAGGCTTATTTCCGGTATTCTTGCAGGACAAAATTTTTCTTCAACCGTTACCGGTGACGACAGTTTATCAAAACGCCCGATGAAAAGAGTAATAGAACCTTTAAAATTGATGGGAACCGATATTACTGCCAAAGACGGAAATTTTCTTCCCATGACGATAAACGCAAAAGGAAATTTAAAAGCCGTTGAATACAAAAGTCCCGTTGCTTCTGCACAAGTGAAATCCTGTATTCTTCTTGCAGGCTTGTATGCCGACGGTATAACAAAAGTTACCGAACCGGTAAAATCCAGAGATCATTCCGAAAGAATGCTGAAAGCTTTCGGTGCAGATATTTCCGTTGACGGACTTTCGGTAAGCATAAAACATTGTGATAAATTATTTGCACAAAATATTGATATCCCCTGCGATATTTCTTCAGCTGCATTTTTCCTTGTTGCGGGACTTATTGTTCCAAACTCAAATATAAAAATTTTAAATGTAAATATCAATTCCACACGCGACGGTATAATAGAAGTATTGAAGAATATGGGTGCAAATATAACGCTTGATAATGTCAGAACCGTATCGGGCGAAGAGGTTGCAGATATCGAGGTAAGTTATTCAAATTTACAAGCCGTTGATATAGGTGCGGAAATTATGCCGCGTTTGATAGATGAAATTCCCATAATAGCACTTGCCGCAACACAGGCTGACGGCACTACAAAAATTTCCGGTGCTAAAGAGTTAAGAGTTAAAGAAAGCGATAGGCTTTCCGCGATAGCTACACAACTTATTAAAATGGGTGCCGATATTGTTGAAACAGAAGACGGATTGATTATAAAAGGTATTTCAAAACTTAACGGTTGTAAAGTTGACAGTTTTAAAGATCACAGAATTGCAATGATGTTATCAATTGCAGGGCTTATTGCGGAAGGAGAAACGGAAATTGCGGACAGCGATTGTGTAAATATTTCTTTCGCAAATTTTTACGAAGTACTGAAAAAGTTGAATAGTTGAAGAGTTGAAAAGTTGAGAACGACAATGAACGACAACGGCAGTTGAAAGGTTGAAGAGTTGAAGAGTTGAAGAGTTGAAAACGACAATGTACAATGTATGATGTACAATGTACAATGAACGACAACTACAACGACAGTTGAATAGTTGAAAAGTTGAACAGTTTAACGGCAACGACAACGACGAGATGCTTCAACAAGCTCAGCATGACAGAATGACAGTTGAATAGTTGAATAGTTGAAAAGTTGATAACAGCAATAAACTAAAACAAGGAGATGAATTATGAAAAGAAAATTAAAAGGTTTTACATTAGTGGAGTTGGTAATAACGATTGCTATCGTTATCATTTTGTCGGTGATAAGCGTTCCGATATATCAAGGATATACGTACAAAGCAAAAATGAGTGAGGGGTATGCACTTTTAGGAACAATATTATCTGCTCAAAAAGCGTATTATTCGGAATATGGGTGTTTTTTTAGATCAAAAAATAGTCTTGCTCTTGATGGTGCGACAAATTATGAACCTGATTTGGGAATAGATGCAAGAGGTAATAAATACTTTACTTTATTTTATGCCGGTTGGAATAATGGCAAAGGAGAGAATGCAGATAAAGAAAATTGGCTTCACTCCGTAGTATATAAACCTAAAGAACTAACAGATAACGGAAAAACTGCATTAAAACTTGAATATTATATAACCGGTGGAATTACATTTTACGAAGAATAAATTATTTTTTTATTAAAGTATAAATTCAAAAGATAATGTTGTAATGAAAGTGAAAATATAATTTTAAACATATTTTAAACATAAAAAAAGCAACCGTATATCATCGGTTGCTTTTTTAAATTATATTTATATTTTTTACTTAATGTTGAACCAACGGCCTTTTATTCTTCCCTCTTTCATAAACCCTTCATAATGCCTCATAATCAAGTGAGACTCTATCTGCCCTATGGTATCGAGAGATACACCGACAACGATAAGGAGAGAGGTTCCGCCGAAGAAGAAAGGTGCCGACATCATATTTCTTAAATAATCGGGGAGCACTGCGATACATGCAACAAATAAAGCTCCGCCTAAAGTAACTCTTTCCAAAACTTTCTGAATATAAGTTGCAGTCGGTTCGCCCGGTCTGATACCCGGAATAAATCCGCCCGACTTTTTCATATTTTCAGCTAAATCTTTAGGATTGAACGAGATGGAATTATAAAAATAACAGAAAAATATTACGAGTGCCGCATATATAAAATTATAAGCGAATGAACTGTGGTTAAACCATTCCATAATCATCTTGGAAACAGGAATACCGAAAAGTGTCCATTCGGGAGCAAACTGTGCAAGCGTTAACGGTGCAGAGAGTATGGATATTGCAAAGATAACCGCAATAACACCCGACTGGTCAACCTTGATAGGTAAGAAAGATGTTGAACCGCCGTACATTCTTCTGCCGACCATTCTTTTTGCATAGTTTATGGGAATTCTTCTCTGTGCGGTTTCAACCCAAACAACAAGAGTTAAAACGATTAAAACAAGTGCCAAGAGTGCAATTGCAACAAGAATAGAAAGTTCTTCCATCTGAATAAGCTTGATAACGCCCAAAAAAGCAGACGGAAGTCTCTCAACGATACCTGCAAAAATGATTAAAGAAATACCGTTACCGATACCGCGTTCCGTAACCTGTTCACCGAGCCACATTATAAGAACCGTTCCGGTAACAAGAGTAATAACCGTCATGGCTATCCATGTTAAAGACGGCTCTAAAACTATCGGCATACCGCTGGGGGTAGGCATTCTCATAATTGCTATAGTCAAACCAAAAGACTGAATTGCACCTAAGATAAGCGTTCCGTATCTTGTTATCTGAGTAAGTTTCTTTCTTCCCTGTTCGCCCTCTTTTGCAAGCCTGTCTAAATAAGGAATAACATGCGCACCCTGCATCAAACTCATAATAATGGATGCGTTGATGTAAGGCATAATACCCATTGAGAAAACGGACATTCTGTTCAATGCACCGCCGGAGAACATATCCAAAAAGCCGAGCAATCCGTTACTGTTTGCTTCAAACAAAGAACGTACCGCATCTGCATTGATTCCCGGAATAGGTACCGCCGCACCTATTCTGTATGCAACTATTATTGCAAGCGTAAAAAGTACTTTACTTTTAAGCTGCGGAATTTTAAATATATCACCGAATGTTTTTAACATAAATTATTCCCTATATATAAATTTTAATTACTTTACAACTTCTGCTTTTCCGCCGGCTTTGGCAATTTTATCCTGCGCCGTTTTCGAAAATGCGTTAGCCTTGACGGTAAAATTCTTCTTCAATTCTCCGTTTGCAAGAATTTTAACAAGTTTACCTTTCTTAATAATTCCCGCATTCTTTAAAGTTTCAGCGTTAATCTCAGCACCGGCATCAAACTTAGCTTCTATGGAACTTAAATTAACAATTTCATATTCCTTACGGAACATTGCGTGACTGAAACCTCTTTTAGGCATTCTTCTGACGATAGACATCTGTCCGCCTTCAAACCAAGACATTTTTCCGTCGCCCGATCTTGCTTTCTGACCTTTACTTCCTCTGGTAGAGGTTCTGCCCATTCCCGAGCCTACGCCTCTTCCTACAATCTTCTTTCTGTGTTTTGCACCTTGTGCAGGTGATAAAGTGTTAAGACCTATCATATTTCCGCAACCTCTTTATTTCTTATTTTAGCAACATCTTCTTTCGTTCTTAAGCCTTTTAAAGCGTCAATCGTTGCATAAACAACATTGAAAGGATTTGATGTTCTCATGGATTTCGTGAGAATATCGGAAATACCTACTGCTTCAAGCACGGCTCTGACGGGACCGCCTGCGATAACACCTGTTCCCGGAACTGCAGGTTTTAACAAAACTTTTCCTGCCCCCGATACGCCGATGATTTCGTGCGGTATCGATGTATTTTTAAGTGCAACCGATATCATATTTTTCTGAGCATAAGCACTGCCTTTCTTGATTGCAGCCTGAACTTCATTTGCTTTACCAAGACCGCAGCCGATTTTACCGTTTCTATCGCCGACGACGACAAGTGCATTGAAAGAGAATCTCTTTCCGCCCTTAACAACTTTAGCAACTCTGTTAACTGCTACTACGGTTTCGGTTAAACCGCTTTCATTTTCATTTTTATTTATTTTATTGTCAGCCAACTTTTCCCCCTACAACGACCAATAATTATTTTAATTAAAAATCAAGTCCGCCCGCTCTTGCTTCGTCGGCAAGTGCTTTTACTTTACCGGTATAAACTTTACCTGCTCTGTCGAAAACAACCTGTTTTATATTCTTTTCGGCAGCTTTCTGAGCAATAAGCTTACCTACCGCTTTCGCGGCTTCGATATTTCCCGTAGATTTTAAAGAACCTTTAAGTTCTGCGGACAACGTGGAAGCTGCAGCCAAAGTAAATCCTTTCGAATCGTCGATAACTTGAGCATAAATATGTTTATGACCGCATTTTATGTTAAGTCTCGGTCTGTCGGACGTTCCTTCGATTTTGCTTCTTATTCTTTTTTTACGAAATGCTAATCTTACTTTTGGATTTTTCATTTACGACCTCTGTTATTAATCAATTAATTCTTATACTTATTTCTTTGATCCGGCAGCAGCTTTTCCTGCTTTTCTGATAATCTTTTCGCCGAAATATTTAATACCGAAACCTTTGTAAGGTTCAGGCGGTTTTACTGCTCGAACCTGTGCGGCAAAAGCACCGACTTTCTGCTTATCACAGCCGGTAATAGTTAAAGTAGGAACTTTATCCTGCGTCATACCGACTACAACTTTTAGTCCTTCCGGTATTTCCAAAGTAACCGTATGAGAATAACCTACCGTCAATGTGATAAGTTTACCGCTCATAACGGCTTTAAAACCCAAACCGTTAAGTTCAAGTTCTTTTTTATATCCGGTTGTTACACCCTCAATCATATTGCAAATAAGACCTCTTATCAACCCCTGAAGCATATTTGCCTGTCTTGAAGGTTGTTTCTGCTCGACGGTAACATCCGAATTTTCAATTTTTACGTTAATCTCGTCGTTTATAGACTGAGAAAGTTTTCCATTAGCACCTGAAACTTCCAAAGTTCCGTTTTTAAATTCAACTTTAACTTTTTCAGGTATTGTTATTGGTTTTTTTCCTAAGCGACTCATTTCAAAACCTCAATATTATAATTTTACCAAACGTATCCTATTACTTCTCCGCCGACTTTTGCTTCTTTAGCTTTCTTGCTCGACATCATACCTTTCGATGTGGAAACAACAGCTATACCGAAGCTGCCTAAAACTTTCGGTAATTCTTCATGACCTTTGAAAATTCTCAAGCTGGGCTTGGAAACTCTCTTGATTCCCTGAAGAACGGCTTTACCGTTATCGTACTTCAAATAAACTCTCAGAACACCCTGTTTCTGGTCTTCAATATGTTTATAATTTGCAATATATCCTTCTTCTTTCAAAACTCTTGCGATTTCTGTTTTTACTTTTGAAGACGGAATATCAACTTTTTCATGAAGTTTTGAATTCGCATTGCGAATCCTTACAAACATGTCTGATATAGGATCTGTAATCATTACACCTAACCTCTTTTAATTTTTAAATTACTGCCAAACGCCGCTACTACCAACTTGACTTTGATACACCCGGAATTTCTCCGTTGTGTGCAAGCTTACGAAAGCATATTCTGCATAAACCAAAATCTCTGTAGTAGCCTCTAGGTCTTCCGCACAGGCGACATCTGTTCCTGTACCTAGTTGCAAACTTCTGAGGTTTGCGCATTTTTGCTTCTGCTGATGTTGTTGCCATAAATAGCCCTCTATTTATTTATTTTATATTTCACATCGCAAGTTTTTCTATGCAAATGTTTACGACATTTTAAAAAATACTATTTTCTTTTCTTGAAAGGCATACCTAAGAAGTCGAGCAATGCTTTCGCGTGTTCGTCTTTCTTAGCAGTGGTAACGATTGTAATATTCATACCTCTTGCCTTATCGGACTTTTCAACATTGATTTCAGGGAAAATATACTGTTCGGTAAGACCGATATTGAAATTTCCTCTTCCGTCAAATTTGTTAGGTTCTACGCCTCTGAAGTCTCTGATTCTCGGCATAGCTATATTCATAAGCCTGTCCAAGAATTCATACATAATGGCTCCTCTTAAAGTAACCTTTATGCCGATAGGCATACCCTGCCTTATTTTAAAGTTGGAAACCGAAGCTTTTGCTCTGCAGGTAACCGGTTTCTGTCCCGTAATTGCCGCAAGCTCTGCCGTTGCAATTTCCAAAACTTTTACGTTTTCTTTTGCTTCGGAAAGTCCGATATTTACAACAACTTTTGAAAGTTTCGGAACTTCGTTGGCATTCTTGAAACCGAACTCTTTTTCCAAAGCCGGTATCACATTTTTTACATACAATTCTTTTAATCTGGGTACTTGATTCATAATTTATTATCTTCCCTTATAACTAAACTATTATTTCTCCGCATTTTCTGCAAACTCTGACTTTCTTTCCGTCGGATAATTTATCGAATTTAGGTCTGTTGGGTTTGCTGCATTTGGGACATACCAACATAACGTTCGATATGGAAAGAGGCGACTCTTTTTCTTTTATTCCGCCCAGATCGGTTTGAGTGGGCTTCGTATGCCTTTTAACAAAGTTAACTTTAGCAACGATAACCTTTCCTTTTTCGGCGTCAACTTTCAAAACTTCGCCTTCTTTGCCTTTATCCTTTCCCGCTAAAACTACAACTTTATCTTTTTTCTTAATGTTAAGCATATTTTCTATCCTGTTAAAAACTTATGTTATATTACTTCCGGTGCAAGAGAGATAATTTTAAGATAATTTGCTTCTCTCAATTCTCTTGCAATAGGTCCGAAAATACGAGTTCCTTTCGGTTCGCCCTCGTCATTGATGATAACTGCCGCGTTGTCATCAAATCTGATATATGTTCCGTCTTCTCTGCGATATTCTTTGGCTGTTCTGACTATAACGACCTTAACAACATCACCTTTCTTGATATTTGCATGAGGTATTGCATCCTGAACGGAAGCCATTACAACATCGCCAAGACCTGCGTATCTTCTTTTTAATCCTTTCATAACTCTGAAACAACGAACTTTCTTTGCTCCGGAATTATCTGCTACGTTTAAAATTGTTCTTTCTTGAATCATTGTCTTTTCCTTATGCTTTGTTTACAACTGATGTCAAAATCCATCTTTTTGTTTTTGACATAGGTCTTGATTCCATTATAGAAACCAAATCGCCCATTTTAGACTCATTCTTCTCGTCGTGAACCGAGAATTTAGATTTTACTCTTATTATTCTGCCGTATAACGGGTGTTTGATTGTTCTTTCAACAGCAACAATTCTTGTTTTGGAAGATTTATCGCTGACTACAACGCCCTGCATTATTTTTCTTTTTGCACGTTCTTCTGCCATTGTTCCTTCCTATTGGGTTATTTTCCCTTTTTTTGCTCAGCAAGAAGTGTTTTAACTCTTGCTATATTTTTTCTCATTTCCCTGATTTCCAGAGGATTTTTTACCGGAGCTGCCGAATTTCTAAACTTCAACTTGTAGTATTTATCTTCAAGTTCAACAAGCTTAGCATTCAACTCTGCCGATGACATACTCTTAATCTCTTGCCAGTTTTTTTGTTTCATATTGTCTCTTCCGTTATTATATTTCTTGTCTTACTAAAATTTTGCAATGTATAGGCAACTTATCCGAAGCAAGCTTAAGTGCCGCTCTTGCATCGGCTTCGGGAATACCTTCCATTTCAAACATTATTCTGCCCGGCTTAACTACGGCTACCCAAAACTGCGGATCTCCTTTACCTTTACCCATTCTTGTTTCAGCGGGTTTCTTGGTGATGGACTTATCCGGAAATACTCTTATCCAGATTTTTCCGCCTTTTTTGGTGAACTTTGTCAAAGCTATACGAGCAGCTTCTATCTGGTTACTGTTTAACCAAACAGGCTCAAGAGCTTGAAGTCCGAAAGTACCAAAAGAAAGAGATGTTCCGCCTTTTGCGTACCCTTTCATTCTTCCTCTTTGAGTCTTTCTGTATTTTACTCTCTTTGGCATCAACATATATTTTGTCCTTCCTTACTTATTATCTGTAGCAGCCTGAGATGCTGCACCTACTTCATCAACATTTTCAACGAGCTTTGCTTCTTCCAAAAGCTCTTTTGCAGTCTTCTGAAAATGTTCTTTTTTGAATATCCATACTTTGATACCGATTTTTCCCATAGTCGTGTTGGCTTCGGAAAAACCGTAATCAATTTCTGCTCTGAATGTCTGAAGAGGAACTCTTCCTTCTTTCAACCATTCGGTTCTTGCAATTTCAGCACCGCCGAGTCTTCCGGAACACATAACCTTAATACCCTGTGCACCTGCAGCCATAGCTTTTTCGATAACTTTTTTCATTGCTCTTCTGAAAGCAACCTGTTTTTCGAGCTGATATGCAATGCCGTCTGCAGCAAGCTGAGCATCTATTTCGGCTCTTTTGATTTCCATAACATTAACAAAAGCTTTTCTACCGGTCATCTGCTCAACTTCGGTTCTGATAGTTTCTATACCCTGACCGCCTTTACCGATAACAATACCGGGTCTGGAAGTATAAATATTTACTCTGATATATTTTCCTGCTCTTTCAAGACCGATTTTAGATACCGAAGCCATTTTCAATTTTTCTTTCAAATAGCCTCTTATTCTATAATCTTCCTCGATAAAGTCAGGCATTTCTTTTAGATTAAACCACTTGGAATCCCAATCCTTGATGTAGCCTACTCTAACACTCTTAGGATGAATTTTATGACCCATAAATTTCTTACCTTTTTACACTTAAAATTTTAACTTCTTATTCAGCTGCTTTTTCTTCAGCTTTTTTTGCAGTTTTTTTAGAAGCTGCTTTTCTTGTTTTCTTTACGGCAGTTTCTTCCGTTGCCGCTACTGCAGCCGGTGCTGCAACTTTCTTTACTGCTTTTTTCTTTTTCTTTTCGGGAACTACACCTTCATCCGTAACGATTATCGTCAGATGAGCTGTTTTTCTCTTATAAGGAAGACCTCTTCCCATAGGACCCGGTCTCATTCTTTTCAATGTCGGTCCCTGTCCTACCCAAGCTTCCTTAACTTTAAGCCCGGAAAAGTCATTCAGTCTGCCGGAATTTGCAACCGCACTCTTCAAAACTTTTTCTACAAGTTCCGTAGAGTTTTTAGGTAAGAAAGAAAGAATTTCAAATGCTTTCTCTACTCTCTGGTTTCTTATAACGGTTAATACCTGATTAACTTTTCTTGGAGCATATCTTACAAATTTTGCTATTGCTCTTGCTTCCATCTTTTTTCTCTCTCTTTTTTTCGCTTAAATTTTAGAAACTTACTCTATCGTGCAATAATATTTTAATATTATGTCAACGAAGTTTCCTGCTTAGTCATTCCACCGTGACCTTTAAAAATTCTGGTAGGTGCGAACTCACCAAGCTTATGTCCAACCATTTGTTCCGATATAAATACCGGAAGAAATTTCTTACCGTTATGTATTGCCAACGTATGTCCTACGAAATCCGGAGTAATAACCGAAGCTCTTGCCCAAGTTTTAATTATCTTTTTCTCGCCGGACTTATTAAGCTGCTGCATTTTATTCAAAAGTTTTGCATCTACATAAGGGCCTTTTTTAATTGACCTACTCATTTGCTGCTCCTGTTCTAAAATTACTTCTTAGCCTTATTTCTGTGGCTTACTATCATCCAATCCCAAACTTTCTTTGGTCTTGTTTTGAAACCCTTTGCCGGTTGATTCCACGGACTGCGAGGTTGATTGTTGCCTTTAGATCTTCCTCTACCGCCGCCATGAGGATGGTCAACGGAGTTCATGGCTGTACCACGCACATGAGGTTTCTTACCGAAGTGGCGATGTCTGCCGGCAGAACCTATCGAAACATTTTCATGTTCGATATTACCGACTTGTCCCACTGTTGCATAACACCTAACCAGAACCAGTCTTATTTCTCCGGAAGGCATTCTTACATGAGCATATTCGTCTTCTTTTGCGAGTAACTGCGCGGAAGAACCTGCTGATCTTACCAGCTGTGCTCCTTTACCCGGAACCAGTTCCAAATTATGTATAAATGTACCTACGGGCATTGCGGAAAGAGGGAGTGCGTTACCTTCTTTTATCTCGGCATCCGGTCCGGACATTACGACATCCCCAACCTTCAATCCCTTAGGTTGTATTATATATCTTTTTTCACCGTCTTCATACTGCAATAATGCTATTCTGCTTGATCTGTTAGGATCGTATTCGATAGATATTACTTTTGCGGGTATATTGATTTTATCTCTTTTAAAATCAATAATTCTGTAATATCTTTTGTGTTCGCCGCCTCTGAAACGTACCATAACCTGACCGGTATTATTTCTTCCGCCGGTTTTCTTTGCGGGAACGATTAAAGATTTTTCAGGTTTGTTTGTAGTGATTTCGGAGAAATCTTCTACAGTGATGAATCTTCTTACTGGTGTGTAAGGTTTAAATGTTTTAATCGGCATACTCTTTTTCCTTTTTTTCGGGCGGAAAGGAACTGTTTGTCCCCTCTCTTTTTTAAGAAACTTTCAATTTCCTTAACTTCTTAGACTTCTATCTGTTACAATATACTTCTAAGAGATACCCATATTTTATTTTATAACACATATATTTGCAGAGAAAATATTTTTCTCCGCAAACATGCATTAATTTTTATTTATGCTTCTTCTATGTTTATTTCCTGACCGTCTTTAAGCTTAATTATAGCTTTTTTCCAGTCGCTTTTTTTGCCCTCATGCACACCCATTCTTTTAGGTTTTCCGCCGAAGTTTGCGGTATGAACGCTGACAACTTTTACATCAAACATTTCTTCTATTGCCTGTTTAATCTGATACTTGTTAGCATCTTTATCGACAACAAAAGTATATTTATTTTCTTTTTCTTTTGCAACGGCTGCTTTTTCCGTTACAATAGGTTTTTTAACAATGTTTCTTATATCCATTTTATTCTCTCTTATGCCTGCTTTTGTTTTATACTGTCGATTGCTTCAGGCGTAGTAACAATTTTGTCCGCCCACATAACTTCGTAAGCATTCAAGTTTGCAATCTGTGCAACAACAACATTCTTAATATTTTTTGCTGCGGTCTTTACAACGTCATCATTTTTGGAAAGAGCTATTATAACTTTTTTTCCATCAATTTTCAAGTTTTTTAAGAATGTAGCAACATTTTTTGTTTTAGCCTCGTCGAATTTAATCAAGTCAACCAAAACCAAATTGTTCTCTTTTGCCAAATTTGAAAATGCCATACTCAAAGCAATTCTTCTTTTTTGTTTTGACATTTTCTGATAATAATCTCTTGGCTGAGGTCCGAAGATAATACCGCCTTTTCTCCAGAGAGGAGAATTCTTCTGACCTGCTCTTGCATTACCGGTACCTTTCTGTTTCCACGGTTTAGCTCCCGAGAAAGAAACCTCGCCTCTTGTTTTTGTAGCGTGAGTTCCCGATCTCAAGTTTGCAAGATACCCTGTCGTTATTTCATGAAGAAGGGCAGTCTTAACTTCGGTATTAAAAAATGCCGGAAGTTCATATTTCCCTTTTTCTTTTCCTTCAACATTATAAACTATCGTATCCATTCTTTTTTACCCTATTACTAAATTATTTTTTCTTTGCTGCTTTCTTTTCTTCTGCTTGAACAACAGGAACTTTCTTTACCGTGTTATTAACGATAAGCGTACCTTTTTTAACCGAAGGAACGGCTCCTCTTACAAGAAGAACATTTTTTTCGGTATCAACATTTACGACGAGAAGTTTCTGAACGGTAACAACTTCCTGTCCCAAATGTCCGGACATTCTCATACCTTTGAAAAGTTTCTGAGGTCCTTGTCCGCCCGAAGATCCTCTCGCTCTCATTCTGTCGGATTGACCTCTGGTTCTGGGTTGCATACCGAAGTTATGTCTCTTAATAACACCGGCGAAACCTTTACCTTTGGAAATTCCGCTTATATCAACATAATCTCCCGCTTTAAAAATATCGGCTTTAATTTCCTGACCGACCGTCAAACCGGAAACGTCATCAAGTCTGAACTCTTTCAAAACTTTTTTGGGAGCTATATTATTTTTTTTCAAATGTCCGATTTCGGCTTTCGTAAGCTTCTTTTCGGCAACATCTTTAAAACCTAACTGAACGGCATTGTATCCGTCAGTTTCAACGGTCTTGATAGCAGTAACAACGCATGGTCCTGCTTCAATTACCGTTACAGGCACAAGTTTACCTTTTTCATCAAAAACCTGTGTCATACCTATCTTTGAACCAATTATAGACTTTAACATATTTTCTCTCTACTTTAATTTAATTTTAGTTGAACGGTTGAACGAGCTTCGCTCTGTTGAACAGTTGAACAGTTTAATGCATTTTTCGCTTTACAATTTTTACAACAAACCCTTCAGCTTTTCAGCTTATCACCTTTTCGGCTGTCGTTACAACTTTTCAGCTATTCAGCTTTTCAGCTGATGTAATTTCGCTCAAACAAAATTACATCTTTATTTCAATATCTACTCCGGCGGGAAGATCGAGTTTCATCAACTCTTCTACCGTACCAGAAGAAGGCTCACAAATATCAAGCAATCTTTTGTGAACTCTCATTTCAAACTGTTCTCTTGACTTTTTATCGGTATGAACCGATCTGTTAACCGTATATTTCTTTATGTTTGTAGGAAGAAGCATAGGGCCGGTTATCGTAGCACCTGTTCTTCTTGCCGTTTCTACAATTTTCTTTAAAGAATCGTCTAACATTTTACAATCATAAGAACGAAGTTTTATTCTAATTCTGTCTGTTTTACTTACTGTTACTTTTTCATTTGGCATATTATTTTTTCCTGTAAAAAATCACAAAGTGATCTTTGATGTATGGAAAGACGGATATATTATAGACAAAAATCACTTTACGATTTTTGTTTCCATCCATCCATTCCTCTAAAAATTGCATCTAAGCAATTTTTAGTCGAGAATCTTTGTTACTACTCCCGAACCTACCGTTCTTCCGCCTTCTCTTATTGCAAATCTTAACTGCTCTTCCATTGCTACAGGCATTATCAATTCTACTTCCATCTCTACATTGTCTCCGGGCATTACCATCTCCGTACCTGCCGGTAAATGTGCTACTCCCGTTACATCGGTAGTTCTGAAATAGAACTGCGGTCTGTATCCGTTGAAGAACGGCGTATGTCTTCCGCCTTCTTCTTTCTTCAATATATATACCTGTCCTTTGAATTTCTTATGCGGATGTATCGTCCCCGGTGCTGCCAATACCTGGCCTCTTTCTACCTGATTCTTCTCTATTCCTCTTAACAATACTCCGATGTTATCTCCTGCCTGTGCCTCATCCAAAAGCTTTCTGAACATTTCGATTCCGGTTGCTACCGTCTTCTGCGTATCCTTTATCCCGACGATTTCCAATGCATCGCCGACTTTTACTCTTCCTTTCTCTACTCTTCCCGTTGCTACCGTTCCTCTTCCCGTAATTGAAAATACATCTTCTACGCTCATCAAGAAAGGTTTATCTATATCTCTCTCCGGAAGCTTGATATCGTTATCGATTGCATTCATCAATGCCATGATACTATCAATTCCTTCTTTATCTCCCTGCAATGCTTTCAATGCACTCCCTCTGATTATTGTCGTCTTATCTCCGTCGAATCCATACTTCGTCAAAAGTTCTCTTACTTCCATCTCTACCAGGTCTAAAAGTTCTTTATCTTCTACCGCATCACATTTATTCAAAAATACTACTATGCTCGGAACATTTACCTGTCTTGCCAACAAGATATGTTCTCTGGTCTGCGGCATCGGTCCGTCCAATGCACTTACTACCAATATCGCTCCATCCATCTGTGCCGCTCCGGTGATCATGTTCTTTACATAATCTGCGTGTCCCGGACAATCTATATGTGCATAGTGTCTGTTCGCCGTCGAATATTCTACGTGGCTTACTGCGATTGTTACAATCTTTGTATCGTCTCTTCTTCCCTGTGATTCAGATGCTTTCGCTACCGTATCATAAGGTATATATTCTGCCAATCCCTGATCGCCCAATACTTTCGTTATTGCTGCGGTCAATGTCGTTTTACCGTGGTCTACGTGTCCGATTGTTCCTACGTTTACGTGCGGCTTTGATCTGTCAAATTTTTCTTTTGCCATTGTTACTACCTCCAGATTTTTTTATCTGCTTTTATTCTATTTATATTCTTTTACTTACTTCTTTTATTTTACCTCATCCTTTAGAGGTGTTTATGTATAGATGCTTCGCGATTTTTTAAGCTTTCTTTTCCAATATCTTATCTGCAATCTGCTTAGGAACTTCTTCATAGTGAGAAGGTTCCATGCTGTAGTTTCCTCTTCCCTGAGTTAAAGAACGAAGAGTTGTCGAATAACCGAACATTTCCGACAAAGGAACATTAGCTTTAATATGTTCAACCTTGTTTACGGGTTCCATACTGATAATTTTTCCTCTTCTGGAATTCAAGTCTCCGATAACATCTCCCATATAATCTTCGGGAACTACAACTTCGGTTTTCATTACAGGTTCCAAAAGTACGGGGTTTGCTTTTTTGCAAGCATCCTTAAATGCCATTGAACCTGCAATCTTAAATGCCATTTCGGAAGAGTCAACTTCGTGGAAAGAACCGTCGGTCAAAGTAACTCTGACATCAACAACAGGATAACCTGCCAATACGCCGGATGTCAAAGCTTCTTTAATACCTTTTTCAACTGCGGGGATGTATTCTCTGGGAATAACACCACCGACAATTTTGTTCACAAATTCAAAACCTTTCGCAGGAGGTAACGGTTCCAATGTTATAATAACATGTCCATACTGACCTCTACCACCCGTTTGTCTGATGTACTTAGATTCTGCATCTGCCGTCTTTCTTACGGTTTCTCTGTAAGCAACCTGAGGTTTACCTACATTAGCCTGAACGTTAAACTCTCTCTTCATTCTGTCTACCAAAACATCCAAATGAAGTTCACCCATACCGGAAATGATGGTTTGATTTGTTTCTTCATCACTTTTTACGGTAAAAGTAGGATCTTCTTCCGCAAGTCTTGATAAAGCATTTGCAAGTTTTTCTTCATCGGCTTTTGACTTAGGTTCGATTGCAACGGAAATAACCGGATCAGGGAATTCCATAGATTCCAAGATAACAGGTTTTGCTTCATCACAAAGCGTATCACCCGTTCCGGTGTTTTTCAAACCTACTACTGCTGCAATGTCGCCTGCTCTTACTTCTTTTACTTCCTCTCTGTTGTTAGAGTGCATTCTTACGATACGAGAAATTCTTTCCTTGCCGTTTTTGCCGGGATTGAATACATAAGAACCGCTCTGCAACGTTCCGGAATAAACTCTGATATAGGTGAGCTTTCCTATAAAAGGGTCTGCCTGTATCTTAAAGGCCAAAGCTGCGAAAGGAGCATTATCGTCAGCCGGTCTTGAAGTTTCTTCATTTGTATTTGCATCTACACAATGCATATCTTTTCTGTCCAAAGGGGAAGGCAAATAATCACAAACCGCATCCAACATAGGTTGAACACCTTTATTTTTAAATGCCGTTCCGCAGAAAACAGGGATTAATTTTATTTGAAGTGTTGCATTTCTGATTGCTTGTTTGATTTGAGGAATGGTAGGTTCTTTTCCTTCCATATAGCAGTTCATAACATCGTCGCTGTAATCCGCTATAAGTTCTATCAATTTTTCTCTAAGTTCTTTTGCTTTATCAACAAATTCCGCAGGTATTTCGGTTATATCAAACTTTGCACCTAATTCTTCGCCTTTCCAAATAATGGCTTTCATTTCTACCAAATCTATTACACCTTTGAAATCGGCTTCCGCACCTATAGGAATCTGCATTGTTAAAGGAGTTGCACCGAGCTTATCTTTAATCTGCTCGATAACCATAAAATAATCCGCACCGATTTTATCCATTTTGTTTGAGAAAACTATTCTCGGTACGTGATATTTATCTGCTTGTCTCCAAACGGTTTCGGACTGAGGTTCAACTCCGTTACCGGAATCGAATACAACTACGGCTCCGTCGAGAACTCTCAAGCTTCTTTCTACTTCTGCCGTAAAATCAACGTGGCCCGGGGTATCTATGATATTGAACTGCATATCTCTCCATTTGCAGTACGTTGCGGCTGAGGTAATGGTAATACCTCTTTCTCTTTCCTGTTCCATCCAGTCCATCGTCGCGGCACCTTCATGAACTTCACCGATCTTGTGAGTTCTTCCGGTATAATAAAGGATTCTTTCTGTAGTGGTGGTTTTACCTGCATCAATGTGAGCGGCAATACCGAAATTTCTAATCTTGTCTAATGAAAATTCTCTGGCCATTTTTTTTCCTTACATTTAAATTTATATAAAAGTTTTTATATATTTTTTCAACAAAATTTTACAAAAAAACTTTTTATCCTACAAAAAACAACAATTCACACCGACACGGCTTTTTTAGCAGTGTC
>CALGGE010000075.1 GCA_937916125.1 uncultured Elusimicrobia bacterium
AGAACGATGATGCTCTTAACCTCGTCGAAAAGGCTATGGGCAAGAATCCTGAAGAGACTTGGACCATCACACTCTCTTGCGGAAAGCTTACGACCGGTGTGTCTGTCAGGCCTTGGACCGCTGTGATGATGTTGGCTGGTTCGCATAAGACGGATGCCAAAGCGTATATGCAGACCATTTTCAGAGTACAGACTCCATACACAACCAATGACGGAAGAAGGAAAGAGAACTGTTATGTGTTTGATTTTGCACCTGATAGAGCTTTAAGACAAATTGCGGATTATAGTTGTAGACTTAATGTAAATGAAAAAGATAGTCCCGAAAAAAAAGTAGAAGATTTTATTAAATTTTTACCTATTCTTGCTTATGATGGTAGTAGTATGAATCAAATTAGTGCCGAAGGTGTTCTTGATATTGCAATGAGTGGAACGACAGCAACTTTACTAGCAAGAAAGTGGGAAAGTGCTTTGCTTGTAAATGTTGATAATGATACATTACAAAGATTAATGAATAATCAAAAAGCTTTAGATGCTTTAATGAGTATAGAAGGTTTTAGAAATTTAAATAAAGATATTGAAACAATTATAAATAAATCTAATGCAGTAAAAAAATTAAAGAAAAAATCTACAGATGTTGAATTAAATGAAAAAGAAAAAAAAGAGTTAACAGAAGAAGAAAAGAAGTTTAAATCTTTAAGAAAACAGATACAAGAGAAGCTAATAAAATTTGCTACTCGTGTTCCTGTTTTTATGTATTTAACGGATTATAGGGAAAGAACATTAAAAGATGTTATTACACAATTAGAACCGGGATTATTTAAAAAAGTAACCGGATTAGAAGTGAAAGATTTTGAATTACTTGTAAGCTTGGGACTGTTTAATGGTCCATTAATGAACGATGCAGTGTATAAATTTAAACGATACGAAGATAGTAGTTTAGAATATTCCGGTATAAACAAACACGAGGGTGAAGATATAGGTTTATATGATACAACTATTTCAAGAAAAGATATTGCAATTACAGAACAACGATAATATAATTGTAAATGTTTAAGTAAATATAAAAATAATAGGGAAAGGAGTAAACCAATGGAAAAAAACAAAATTGTATGCCCAAAATGTAAAACAGAAATAAATATTTCTGATGTTTTAAAAAATCAATTAGAAACAGAATTAAAATCCAAGTATGATAAGGAAAAAGAAAAATTAATAAAAGATATTGAAGTACAGAAAAAATTCTTGGAAAATGAAAAATCTGAAATAAAAGAACAAAAAGCATCTTTGAATAAAAAGAAAGAAAATCTTGAAAATTTGCTTGAAGAAAAAGTAAAAGAAAAACTCTCAAATGAAAAAAGAATTATTGAACAAAAAATCAAAAAAGAAATAGCAAAAGAAAAAGAGGATGAAATAAAAGCTTTAAATGAAGAATTAAATGAAAAATCAAAACAAATTCAAGAAACTAATAAACTAAAAGCACAATTAGCAAAAACAGAAAGAGAAAAAACAGAATTAAAAGAAAAAATAAAAGCTGAAAGTGAACAAAAACTTAATGAAATATTAAAAAAAGAAAGAGCTGAAATTAAAAAAAATGCTGAAAGACAGAGTGAATTAAAAATTAAAGAATTAGAAAAAAAATTAGAAGATAACAAGAAAATGGTTGATGAATTAAAAAAGAAACAAGAACAAGGTTCCATGCAGTTACAAGGTGAAGTGCAAGAGTTGGCTATAGAAAAATATTTAAAGACAAAATTTACTCTTGATACTATTGAGGAAATCGGAAAAGGAGCCAGAGGTGCCGATTGTATACAAACAGTAAATACAAGAGAAATACAAAATTGCGGAACAATATATTACGAAAGTAAAAGAACTAAAAATTTTGATAATAAATGGATAGAAAAATTTAAGTCAGATATGAGAGAAAAAAATACAAATATTGGCGTACTTGTTACTGATGTATATCCAAAAAATATGGAAAGAATGGGTTTGAAGGATGGTATTTGGATATGTTCTTATGAGGAATTTAAAGGATTATCTGAAGTCCTCAGAGAATCAATAATACAAATAAAAACTATGACTTTAAGTCAGGAAAACAAAGGTGATAAAATGAATTTGATATATAATTATCTAACAAGTAATGAATTTAAAAATCAATTTGAAGCGATTGTAGAAGGTTTTGTTACAATGCAAGAAGATTTAAATAAAGAAAAAAGAGCTATGGATAAAATATGGAAAGAAAGAGAAAAACAAATACAAAAAGTTATTACTAATACAACAAGCATATATGGTTCAATAAAAGGTATTGCTGGTAAAGCAATTCAAAACATAGAAAGTTTAGAATTTCCAAATCAAAATTTACTTGAAGAAAATAATAATTAAAAACGGAATATCTCAAGAAGCAGAGTTATCAATTAAGTTGTTAAAAGAATTAGCAAAATAATAAAACAAACAAAAAACTCAGGATGCAAATTATGGAACAGAAACAAATAAAAAAAACTGACCTGTTGTTTTAGGTATTGAAACTAATAAATTGCTACCCAATTGTAGTTAATATCTGATAAAAAAAACTGACCTGTTGTTTTAGGTATGTAAAAAACAGTTGAACGGTTGAATAGATTAAAGTAAAAAAACAAAAAATGTTTGTTCTTTTTTTTCTTTAGTCATTGATAATATAATAATTATGAAAAACACCGATTTTAAAAATCGGTGTTTTTTGTTCGGAAAGTGCAAGTTTTATAAAGAGTATTACTATATATTATTAACTGTATAAAATATAAATATAAAAACAAATGTCAAATTTATTACAGGTGTAGCGAATTTGTTTTCGTCAATATTTTTATCGTTTATTATACTTTATGATTACAATAAAAAAATAAATTTAAAAGGAGAAAATGAAATGAGAAAATTTTATCTTTTTGTAACAAAACTTTGTTTTTTAACGGCATTTATAGGAACAAGTATTATATGGAGTGTTTTAAGTTACAATAGTTTTTATGAAAGATTTAATAAAATTGAACTTTTAAATTACAGCATAGAGAAAACAATATTTGATGTATGTTCACAAAAAACAGATATTGATTCTAAAAGAAAAGAACTTGAAAAGAGATTAAACGGCTTGAAAGATTTTCATATTACCGTATCAAATAAAAAATACGATAAAATATATGAAAGTTCGAATTATAAACCCAAATGGTATATGCACGACAGTGTTATGGGCGGTGCTTTTAGAGTTTCTGTAAACGAAGAAGATTCCGAAAATTATGAATATGAAGCAAAATATCAGTATAAATATATTTTGCCTATGGCATTGTTAAGAGTATGGACTTTTTCAATAATACCGAATATACAACACTATAAATACTATATATTTACGGCAAATAAATGGATATTGATAACATTTATAAAAATACATAGTTTACAAAGTCTATATTTTTGGATAATGTTTTTTGTTTTTTATCAGTTGCTGAAATTTTATAGAAAAGAATTGAATTTGACTTCGGAGTAAAAAATATGGAAAAGAAAGTTTTAACGGCAGAAGATTGTAATAAACTGGCAAAACAAAAAAGTAATAACGAACAGAAAAGTAAGTTTTGGAAAACAGTTGCAAAAATGGCTATAAAACAAAAAGATAAAGAAATAAGAGACGAACAGGAAAAACAAGAACTGTTAAACTATTTAACCGACGAGGGAGAAACTGAAATATCACTTGCATTAAAGGGAAATGTTAAAAGCCAATTTATTTTAGGTGAACAATATTATTGTGAAGATAATTTTAAAGAGGCATTTAAATGGTTTTGGTTGGCGGCACAAAACGGACATGCCGAAGCTGCAAGTTATTTAGGAACGATGTATGCACGCGGCGAGTATGTTCTTATGAATTATAAAACAAGTTTCAGTTGGCATAAGATAGCAGCAAACAGAGGCGACGAATATTCACAAAAAATTCTTGAAGATATAAAAAAAATAAAATTGAATTAACAAAAATGGCTAAAAAATACGGATTTTCATTTTCTTGGAAAAGATTATTAGGAATAAGCGGACTGAAAAGTAAAGTATCACGAAAAACCGGTATCCCGTTAACTAAAAGCGGATTAGAAAGAAAAATCGGCAGAACAATTATAAATATATTGTTTAAGAAATAACTTTTCTCTTTACTTTTACACTTTAATATATTATAATTCTAAGTGTATTAGTAAAGAGGTATTTTTATGGATAAAACAGAATACATAAATAAACTTATCACCAAAAATAACGGAATAATAAAATCTTCTCAATTGTCTGATAACAATATTCCAAGACAATACTTAAAACTTATGCTTCAAAAAAAACTGATAGTTAAAGTTTCAAGAGGTATTTATATTAAAAACGGCAGTTTGGAAGATGAACTATATACATACCAACAAAGATATGCAAAAGGTATTTATTCGCACGAAACAGCTCTGTATATTCACCAATTTACCGACAGAATGCTTGATAAATACATTATGACATTTCCGCAAGGATACCATATAAAACCCGATACAAGTGACTTGATAATCAAGCAAGCCAATTCAAAGATATACAATTTAGGAATAGAAGAAAAAAAGACCAATTACGGTAATACGATAAGAGTTTATAACATAGAAAGAACCTTATGCGACATCGTAAGAGGGAGTAATATTGTTGATAAACAATTGTTTATTCCTGCCATAAAGAAATACATATCACAAAAGAATAAGAACCTCTTTCGCCTTATAGAATATGCCACCAAATTAAGGGTAAAGAATAAAATAGTAAACTATCTGCAGGTATTATTATGAAATTTAAAAATTCAATGCAGTTTAAAGCCTATATCAAAAAAGTTTCTATCGAGGAAGCAATATCGCCTCAACTTGCATTACAAAGTTTTATGTTGGAATGTTTGTTGATAAGAATAGCTAACTCCAAATATAGAAGAAACTTAATCTTAAAAGGCGGATTTCTTCTCTCGATAATAGCAGGGTTAACCTCAAGAACCACAATGGATATAGATACAACCTTAAAAGGAATAAAACTGACGAAAGATAAAGTAAAAGAAATATTTGAGACAGTCTGTTCAGTGGATATTAACGACGATATAAGCTATGAAATAGAGAATATTTCAGAGATAAGAAAAGATGACGAATACGGCGGCTTAAGAGTATCTCTAAAGGCTAATTATGATGTTCTATCAGTTCCTTTATCGGTAGATATAACAACGGGAGATAAGATAACACCCGGAGCAATAGATTTTTATTTTACAACTTTCTTTAACAATGAGAAGATAAAAATACTTGCATATAACACGGAAACATTACTTGCCGAAAAGATAGAAACGGTAATATCAAGAAGCATAGCTAACACGAGAATTAGGGATTTCTACGATATTTATATAATCATAAAGACTCTGAATATAGACAGAGAACTATTCGTTAAAGCCTTAACAGAAACCTGTAAGAAAAGGAACTCTCCGGAAACAATCAAGAATTATAAAACGGTATTGGAACAATTAAGACAAGATAAAGATATAGTAAACCAATGGAAACAATATCAGAAAAGATTTAACTACGCTAAAGAAGTTTCCTTAACGGAAACTTTTGAACTTATAGAAGAAATATTATCTCCAAATATAAGATAAACAATTAATTAAAAATATTTCCCTAAAGTTTGCCGGTTTGAGGAGCAGAAAAAAAGGCATCAAAAAAGTGATTCTTCCGACGATGGAAAATTTTTTGATACCTTAAAACCGCATAATATTATACAACTACATTTTTTTGGGTAGGGGGAATCTTCAGGTTTTATATAAACACAAAAAGATATCAAAAATATTTTTTTCAAATCTCCTCTATTTTCTCTTCCTTCGCATCCTCCTCGAGCTTTACCTATCTTTGTATGGCATTTAAGGTTTACCGGTTTTAGTAGCCAACTTCAGAATTATGTCTAAAAAAAATGGAAAAATATAAAACAATTTTTTATAATATGTATTCATATTTGCATCTTACTATAGGTTTATAAATAAAATGAAAAAAGAAAATATAATATTTTTGGGAATAATTGATAATATAGAAGATTTTTGTTCTACATTCGGAAAAGAACAAACAAATCAAGATATTTTTGATACTTCATTTGTTTGCGAAGATATTTCTTTTTATAAAAATGAAAATATAATTATAATAACAGAAGAGGAAATAAAAGAATTTTTCGGCGATTATAAAAATATAACGGAACTGAGAGAAAAAGCAATTACATATTTCGGAAAAAATATTCAAGGACAAACTTTTGATATTGGCAAATATAAGAATATTAGAATAAATAGAAGAGCAAGAGATAAATACGAAAGTTTCAGTTATGATATAAGAAAATTGTTAATAATTCCTAAATTATTAGAAATATTAAAAACTTCAAAATATAAAACTTCTTTTAAAAAGTACAAAAAAAGAACAGATAATCTAAAAATATTTCATTATTTTACAAATAAAATTATATTGAAAGGTAAAGAATATAATGTATATATAACTATTGGTGAGGATAATACAGGAAAGTTATTTTATGATTTAGACGAAAATAAAAACAACCCTTAGAGACTTTACAACAGAAAGAGTGTTGTCTTCTCTAAGGGTAACAATAGTATAACTTAAAAAAACAAAAAAGTCAATAAGATTGGCAGAAAACAAAACAATTTGTTGACGGAAAATGAAAATATAAAATAAAAAGGGTTTTGAAACCGGCAAACTTCGACAGAACCATTATAAATATGCTATTTAAGAAATAACTTTTCTCTTTACTTTTACACTTTAATATATTTTAATTTAAAGTGTGGCAGTAAAAACATATGCATTGATAGTAAAGAAATAAAAGTTTTGGTGGAAAAACATCAAAAAAGTGATTTTCCCGACGATGGAAAGCTTGTTTGATGTCTAAAAAACACAAAATATTGTTGTATATATAAATATAATACTACAGTCTGTTCACACTAATTGACAAAAAGAAAGAATAATAAACGTAAAGATGGAAGCGTTAAGTATAGATAGTACAACAGTAAAAGTCCGTCCGAACGGAACCTGAACATTAAAAAACAGTGGAATGTTTTAGGCAAAGTTACGCATAAAATAAGTCTAAAATTATGCAAATATTTGCATAAAAGTATTGAATATTTGCATAAAATATATTAAAATATATGCAAATAATTATAAAAAGAGGCAAATAATGCATAAATTTGATTATTCTTTTTTAAAGAAAATATTTGTTCCCGTTTCTTTTTTGGAATTAACAAACAATTTGTATAAATTAAGAGAAGTTGAAAAAAACAAAGAACAAGTTGTTAAATCTGTTTTTAAAAAATTACAACAAATAGCAATTATTGAATCTGTTAAAAGCAGTAATGCTATTGAAGGTATTGTTACAACTGATGAAAGAATAAAAGCTATTATCAATAATAACAGTAAACCGTTAAATCATAATGAACAAGAAATTGCAGGATATAGAGATACTTTAAATTTGATTCATACAAATTATCAAAATATAGATTTTACTGAAAGAACAATAAAAAATTTACATTCTTTGTTATTACAACATACGACGTTAGATTTTAAGGGTGAATACAAAAGAAGAGAAAATATTATATCAGAAAGATTTTCCGACGGAACAATAAATGTAAGGTTTCAACCTGTTTCTGTAAAAGATACTCCTAAAGCAATGGAACAGTTGGTTTTAGCATATATTCAAGCAAGTAATGATACGGATATAAATCAATTATTGTTAATTCCTTGTGTTGTTCTGGATTTTTTATGCATACATCCGTTTCAAGATGGTAACGGAAGAATATCAAGATTATTATCTATTTTGCTTTTATATAAAAATAATTTTGATATTTCAAAATATATATCTTTTGAAGAGCAAATAAATAGAAATAAAAGCGACTATTATGAAAAATTGAAATCCTCTTCGGTCGGTTGGAACGAAAATCAAAATACTTATATTCCGTTTATTGAGAATTTTATAATTACTTTAAATAATTGTTACAAACAATTAAATGCCGGATACTTAAAAATAAAAGATATAAAAAATAAAAACAAGCAAATAGAGGAAATAATTTATAATTCATTAGTTCCTATAAGTAAAAAAGAAATAGCAAATATTCTTATAGATGTTTCTATTACGACGATAGAATTAACTTTATCAAAGCTTTTAAAAAAAGGTAAAATCATCAAAATCGGCACAACAAATTCTGCTAAATATATAAAAAAATAATATTTTATAAAATTTTAATGTTTTACCGTTTTATTGAACTTTTAATTTCTTTCATTAATCCAACTCCTTAAACTTGTGTAAATACACAAATTTTAGTAGTTGTAGTATACAATTGTTTTAAAAAAAAAAGCAATTTTTTTAACCATTTATGGCTTTGAACGTGGCAAACTTCGGTTATAATACAAAAAACGGCAAAATGTATTTTGACCTAAATAAGTAATTTTTTATTTGAAAAAGTCTATAAAAATTAATAGAATATAGGGAACGACAATGTACAATGTACAATATACTGCAACGACAAAAACGACTTATCAATTAATATAATTTATTTATATGCATAAAACTAAATTCTATACAGCTTTGATAATATCACTATTTATAATAACTGCGTGTTCCGGATCTCATGGAAACAGCAGTGCCGGTATGCAGATTAAAGGATCTGATACCATTGTAAATTTAGTGCAGGTTTGGGCTGAAAAATTTAACAATATAAATAATACTACCAATATTGGTGTTACAGGCGGAGGAACCGGAACAGGTTTTGCCGCCTTATTAAATGCTACTTGCGATATTGCTATGGCATCAAGGCAGGTAGAAGAAATAGAAACAAATCTTGCCAAACAGAAAGGAATAACATACAAAGAATATATTGTAGGTCTTGACGGTTTGGCAGTTTTGGTAAACAAAGATAATCCTATAGACAAACTTACCATTGAGCAATTACGTGATATTTTTATGGCGAAAATTACCAACTGGAAAGAGCTTGGCGGAGAAGACAGAAAAATTGTAATTCTTTCAAGAGAAAGCAATTCCGGAACACATATGTTTTTTAAAGATAATGTTATAAGATTAAACAATCCCGACAGCAAAGATGAATTTTCTCCAAAAGCATTATTGATGCCGTCGTCACAAGCCATTGTTGATGAAATTTATCAGAACCCGAATGCTATCGGTTATGTAGGAATAGGTTTTATGAACGAGCAGACAAAACCTGTTGCAATATCCGATATAGGAAAAGAAGAATTTTTTCTGCCAACTATAGAAAATGTTATGCATGGAAAATATCCAATTTCAAGACCTTTATATTTATATACAAACGGAGAACCTAAAGGTGTGGTAAAAGAATTTATAGATTATACTTTATCGACCGAGGGACAAAAAGTTGTAGCGGAAACAGACTTTGTACCGAGAACGACGGTTGAAAAGTTAGAACGACAGTTGAAGAGTTGAAGAGTTGAAAAGTTGAAAAGTTACAACGACAGTTGAAAAGTTGAATAGTTGAATAGTTGAAGGGTTTTATGAATAATAAATTAATAGATTCTATCATTGAGAAAATAATATTTCTTTGCGGTATCATCGCAATAGTATTTGTTATATTGATATTCGGATTTCTTTTAAAAGAGGGTTTTTATTTCTTTAAAGAATACGGAGTATTTAAATTTATTTTTGGGAAATATTGGTATCCGTCGTCAAACCCTGCGGTATTTGGCGTATTTTCTTTAATAATAGGTTCGTTACTTGTTACTTTGGGGGCAGCAATAATTGCAGTGCCTTTAGGAATTGCAACCGCACTTTTTATTGCTGAACTTGCACCGAAAGGTATCAGAGATATTTTAAAATCCATTGTTGAGCTTATGGCTGCCATACCGAGCGTAGTTTTGGGATTTGTCGGTATGGTTACACTTGTTCCTTTGATAAGAACTACATTTGATATTCCAACGGGACTTACGGCATTTTCAGGTTCGATAGTTTTGGCGTTTATGGCAATGCCAACCATAGTTTCAATTTCCGAAGATGCCATCAGGTCAGTTCCATGGTCGTATAAAGAGGGTGCTTATGCACTCGGTGCTACAAGATGGCAGACGATAAGACGAGTAGTTTTAAAAGCTGCAATGCCCGGAATAATCGCTGCAGTAATGCTCGGAATAGGAAGAGTTATCGGCGAAACTATGGCTGTTTTAATGGTAACCGGAAATGCGGCAAATATTCCGTCATCAATTTTTGACCCTGTAAGAACTTTAACGGCGACAATCGCCGCAGAAATGGGGGAAACTGTCAGAGGCGGTCTGCACTACAGAGCATTATTTGCAATAGGTTTAGTATTATTCTCTATAACATTTATAATAAATTTTATAGCCGATTTAGTTTCAAACAAAAACAAAAAGAGATAAAAACATCTCTAATAATGTACAATAAAAATATGATAAAACTCAGTCCCAAATTATCACAAAAAATAATGTATGTAGTTCTTGCACTATCAACGGCGATAGTTATTATTCCCGTTCTTTTGATAGTGTTCATTATTATAAAAAACGGTTGGTCGGCAATAAGCTGGGAATTTTTAACTTCTATGCCGACGGACGGTATGCGTGCAGGGGGAATACTTCCTGCGATTTTAGGGACATTATCAATAGTAGCTTGTGCAATATGTATTACTCTGCCCGTCGGAGTTTGTGCGGCAATCTATTTAAACGAATATGCAAAAGATAATCTGTTAACAAGAATAATTAAACTTGCCATAGTAAATTTGGCAGGTGTTCCTTCGGTAGTTTACGGGCTTTTCGGTATGGGAATTTTTGTTATGTTGTTAGGATTCGGAGTATCAATTATTGCCGGAGCATTAACTTTATCAATAATGGAATTGCCGGTTATCATTACAACTGCAAGAGGTGCATTAAACAGTGTTCCGTATTCTTTTAGAGAAGCCAGTTGGTCACTTGGCGTCAGTAAATGGCAAACGATAAGACGAATAGTTTTACCTAACGCTTTACCTGGAATAATGACGGGTGCAATCTTAAGCATATCTCGAATTTCAGGTGAAACCGCACCTATTTTATTTACTGCAGCGGCTTTCTATGTTCCGCACTTACCGCACTCAATGTTCGATCAGGTAATGGCACTGCCCTATCACTTATACATAATATCGACGCAAATTCCGAATATGCCTAAAAATATTATTTTCGGAACGGCTCTTGTACTTTTGATGATGGTATTATCAATGAGCTTATTTGCAATAGTTGCAAGACTTTATTTCAGGAAAAAAAGAAAATGGTAGAAAAAATAAGAGTAGAAAATCTTAATTGTTTTTATAACGGCAAACAGGTATTAAAAGACCTTAATATAACCGTCGAAGAAAATGAAATTCTTTCCATTATCGGTCCGTCCAACAGCGGGAAAACTTCTTTCTTAAGAACGCTTAACAGAATGAACGATATGAATGTAGACTTTTCAAGAGAAGGTGAAATATATCTCGACGAAGAAAACATTTTCGAAATGAATCCGGAAAAATTAAGAACAAGAGTCGGAATGTTATTTGCAATGCCTATACCTTTGCCGATGTCAATTTACGATAATATAGCTTATGCCCCGAGAGTATTAGGGTTAAAAAATAAAAAGAATATGGACGAAGTCGTCGAACAGTCTTTAAGAGATGCTTCATTATGGGACGAAGTTAAAGACAGACTTCATACTTCGGCAATAAAAATGTCCGGCGGACAACAGCAAAGATTGTGCATAGCAAGAATTTTGGCAATAGAACCTGAAGTGATATTGTTCGATGAGCCTTGTTCCGGGCTTGACCCGATATCGACGGCAAAAGTTGAAGATGCGATGTTGAAACTAAAACAGAAATATACAATAGTTCTTGTTACAAATAATGTTAAACAGGCTTCCAGAGTAGGGACAAGAACGGCATTTTTCTTAATGGGAGAACTGGTAGAAATAGACAAAACTTCTACGTTGTTTGTTTCCCCGAGAAATAAAAAGACGGAAGATTATATTACGGGAAGATTCGGATAGAAAAATTGCAAAACAATTTTGGTT
>CALGGE010000076.1 GCA_937916125.1 uncultured Elusimicrobia bacterium
ACGACGAGATGCTTCGACAAGCTCAGCATGACAGAACGACAGTTGAACAGTTGAACAGTTGAACAGTTGATAACGGCAGTTTTGTTTCTCCTTTTGTTATTTTGTTGATTATATATATTTTACAAAAATAATTTAAAAAATTAGAACTATACTTCCAAAAAGTTGATTTTTTTATATTTTTTAGATATAATATTCAAAAATATTCAATGTCAAATAAAACAATTTTTAAATAAAAGAGGTTTATTTTTATGATAAACAGACAACAATATCTTGATAAATTAATAGCACTTAAAGACAAACAAATAATAAAAGCCGTTACCGGTATAAGGAGATGCGGAAAATCCACTCTTTTTGAAATATATCAAGATTATTTATTAAAAAACGGTATAAAAAAAGAACAGATAATAAGCATTAATTTTGAAGATCCCGATTTCTTGGAATTGTCGGATTGGAAAAAGCTTTACGATTACATAAACAAAAAACTTATTAAATCAAAGAAAAATTATGTTTTTATAGACGAGGTTCAAAATGTTAAAGATTTTCAAAAAGCCGTTGACGGTTTATTTATCAAAAAAAATGTAGATGTTTATATTACAGGTTCAAACTCAAACTTACTGTCCGGAGAATGGGCGACATTGCTTTCAGGAAGATATATTGAAATATCAATGCTACCTCTATCTTTTAAAGAATATATATCCGCATTAACTAAAGATTATTATTTACCGGATAGCTACAACAAATATTTAAAAAACAGCTCTTTTCCTTACACATTACAATTAAACAATAACGAACAAATAATAAGAGATTATTTAAGAGGAATATACAACACAATAATATTAAAAGATGTTGTTGAAAGAAAAAAGATAGCGGATGTAAGTATGTTGGAAAGTGTTATAAGGTTTATGTTCGATAACATAGGTAATGTTTGTTCCATAAAAAAAATAAGCGATACAATGACATCCGCCGGGAGAAAAGTATCTACTCATACAATAGAAAATTATTTATCCGCTCTTTCAGACAGTTATATTCTATATAAAGTAGGCAGATATGATATCAAAGGTAAACAATATTTAACTACCGGTGATAAATATTATTTATGTGATGTTGCTTTTAGGTTTCTTATTTTAGGAAACAAAGATATAGATACAGGAAGATTACTTGAAAATATTGTATATTTGGAACTTATAAGAAGAGGGTATGAAGTTTATATAGGAAAAATAGATAACAATGAAGTTGATTTTATAACCGTAAAAGACGGAGACACTACCTATTTTCAGGTAGCCGAAACGGTAAAAGATAAAAAAACTTTAGACAGGGAATTAAAGCCTCTTGAAAAAATAGCGGACCATAATCAAAAGTTTTTGCTTACATTGGATAATCAAGTGCCTATAAGTCATAACGGAATTAAACAATTGTATGTTTTAAATTGGTTGTTAGATATTTAAAGATTCAATTTTATTGAGTTTTTATAGTTGTTTTAAAACATTATTAAATTTTAAAAACTTTTTATTTTCTGTTGTTTGGTTGTCTGTGCTTACTCTAATGTAACCATAAATCATTTTTAAACTCCTTTTTAATTTATGGTATAAAATAATTGTATTGATATTATTTCTTGAATATGGAAAGAATCAACTGTAAGGTGAAGTTATTTTTCTGATTTTCTAAAAGTTCTTTAGTTAAATTTGTTTTATAAAACTTTAATTCTGTTTCTTCATTAAATTTTGAACCTACCATTCCTGAAAAAGAATTTTTACAATTTTTTTCATTAACTTCTTTAGGTAATTTTTTATTGAATAATGTAATTAGAAAACCATCTATTGAACACGGATTAGACACTATTATAATAGGATTTCTATTTGCAGAATTATATTCTTGTTGTAAATCTTTATCTTTTGTATTCGAAGAAAACTCATCACTATACCAAACTTTAGACAACGAACTTCTAATTTCTTCAGATAAAGGTTTTACTTCATCAAATATTGCATACACTTTATCATAGTTAGAACTACTTTTAATTGCTCTTGCTAAAATTGAATTTGAATGCCCGCCTGTAACATCTGAAAAATTAATATGTATGTTATTTTCATTTGGTTTATACAATTGTTCTAAAAAATTTAAAAATACCTTTTCTCTTTTTCCCTCAAGAGAAACAAAGACTGTCGTTTTTTGTTTCCTTTTCTTTTTTACCATCAGAACCACCTCAAATTCGCTACCGCACCATAAGCCCCGGCTAAATATTTGTTACAGAAATTGTCGTCATTTCTAACACCTTCAACTTCATCCAATCTGTAAAGTTCGGTTGATAATTTTTCATTTTTTTCAACTAAATATATTTGTGTTTTTGTTCTGTCTTCCAATAACCAAGGTAAATGTGTTGAAAATATTAACTGTGCATTATTTTTATTGATCTCTTTATTAGCAAATAAATTATTAATTATGTTTTTTATTAAATAAGGGTGAATACTTGATTCTATTTCATCACAAATTGCAATACCACCGGTTTCTATTATAGTTAACAGTTTATTTAATAGAAACACTATCTTTTGTGTTCCGTCTGATTCTAAATCAAAAGGTAATGAAAAATTTCCACTTTTAGTTTTATGACTAAGTAACAATATCTTTTTAGTTTCTGATTCCAAAGGATTTTCTTTTCTCGGTTGTTGAATTGTTGTCCAAGAAAAACCGTCAAAACCCAAATCAAAATTTTTCATTATTTTACCGATTTTGTTTAATCTTTCCTCTTGAATTTCGACAGGAACTGTTTTGAAATTATAACTATAATTTATTATTTCTTTCACTCCTATACCGGCTAAGTGTCCGGTATTTAACAAAAAAGAAAATAATGTAGAATTTGTTCTTTCTTCAAATCTTTTCCTGTCTGTATCATTTAATTTTTTTTCAAATTTCCAACCTAAAAAATTAACTTTATCTTTTTCTCTGGTAATTTCATAAATGGTAGAAAAAGCTCTTTTGTTGTGTATTCCTAAATATTCATAACAAATATTACCGCTATTCATTTCTAACTTATATTTATATTCTTTATTGTTTGTTTCAAATATAATTTCAAAAACAGTGTTTTCATTTTTGGTAGTAATAAACGGTAAAAAAACAAAAATAGGATTATTAGCAGAAAATATAGAATATGAATTTTGAGCTATTATTAAACAATCCGCCAAAGCTTTTAAAACATTACTTTTACCGGCACTATTGTTTCCTATTATTGCTATTATCGAGTTCAAATTATTACCGCATTTTGTTTGAAAAGAAGAATCATCTAACATATCTTTCGGTAAAATTTCAAAAGATATAGTTTGTTTTTCTTTTATACTATTGTAATTAGAAACACTAAAACTTTTAATCATAATTTTACCTGTTTATTTTTTTGATTGTGCTGTAATTATACTATAATTTTGACAAAAAGTCAATATTAATATCTGTTTTTAACAAATTTTTGTCAAAAACAACCATTAGTATATATTTTTCTATATTTGATTACTTTACTATAAGCATAAATATTTTTTCCGAAGTTTGCCGGTTTCAAAACCCTAAATGGTTGAATTTAAGTTGAACGGTTGAAGAGTTGACAACGACAGTTGAAAAGTTGAAAGGTTGAAGAGTTTAGAACGGCAATGTACAATGTATGATGTACAATGTACAATGAACGACAACTGCAACGACAACTGCAACGACAACGACAAACGGCAACTACAACTACCAACAACGGCTGAAAGAGAGAATATCCTAACGAGAAAGCATTATAAAAAATTAATCAATTAAATTTATAAGCAATATTTTTTTAGAATCGGAATTTTTGAAAGCACATAAACGCTTGCAAAACTACAAAAAGCAACTACACAAAATACTATCGGTATTGTAAAAAAATAATTATCGTTTAAATATAAAAAAATATTATTATATAAATTTAATTTTTTTGCAATTATCAAAAAGAAAGGATGTATCATATAAACACCTAATGTCAAATCAGATAATTTTAAAATTTTTTTATTTATGCATTGCACCTGTGCATATTTATTTTTTAAAAGCAAGAAAATACTTATGGCGGTAATAATCACAAATGGTGAAAAAGATTTAAGAAAAAAAGATTCTTTTCCGGGCGTTGAATATACGATTTCACCCGCAACCGTAAAACTTAAAGATACAAACAAGACAGAAATCAAAATTATTTTATTTTTAATTTCTATATAATTATGTAAATAATAACCCAAAATAAAATATCCTATAAAAGACATCGGGAAAGTAAAATGTAATCTTGTATTTAAAATAAATTCAATAGCCTTGTCGGATTCAGGAATAATAAACCTTATGAACGGAACGATGCTTGATACTATAAACCATAATACAATTAAATAAAAAAGTAAATTTTTATCTTGTTTCTCGGTAATAGGTCTTAACAACGGGGTAATTAAATAAAGTACAGCTATCATAAATAAAAACCATTGATGATACCAACCAACAACAAAATGTTTTATAATGAAAATAAAATTAAAATTTTTTGTAGCACAACACTTTACGGAAGTATAAAACAATGACCAGACACAAAATATAATTATAATTCGCGGTATATATTTCTTACAAATATTATTGATTGTGATTGCTTTTGACGGTTCCAAAAAAAGAGTTCCGCTTATCATTACAAAAATAGGAACACCCCATCTTACAAGTCCGTCCCAAAAACATGCACTGTAATGATATACACCCTCTAAGCCATATTGAGAGGATGCGGTATGTAAACACACAACGGCTAATGCTGCAAATATTCTAAGAAAATCAAAATAAAAAATTCGCTGATTTTTCATGGTTAAAACTCCAAAGTTAAATAATTGAATTTTTGGAATTGTTTAAACGGAAAGATTTTGTTAGGCAAAATAAAACGGCTGAATTACTTATGAGAAAAGAAAGTGTCATAAATAAACAGCCGTGATTCAATTTTCCATAGGAAAATCGAATACTCGGAATAAAAATTGAGGTAATTAGTCTCAATTAAATATTCCTATAACGACTGTTCTTGGCTTTCTTTTCCCTTTGCCTTAGCAAAAGCACATCCTTTCGGATTCCAAAAACAGAATATGAAGTTGTGTTTTACTGCAACATTTTAAAAGTAAAAATTTTTTACTTTAAAATATGTTATTATTATACTTTATAAGTGTTGAAAAGGCAACTGAAAAATTGCATAGCGATTTTTGATTAAATATTAGATTTTTTGCAAAACCAAAAATACCTTAAACTTCTCAGCTAAAAATTTGTGAAGCAAATTTGGTTGAAGAGTTAAAGAGTTGAGAACGGCAATGTACGATAACGACAGTTGAAAAGTTGAAAGGTTGAAGAGTTTAGAACGGCAATGTACAATGTATGATGTACAATGTACAATGAAC
>CALGGE010000077.1 GCA_937916125.1 uncultured Elusimicrobia bacterium
AGATAAAGTTATAAAAATAAATCAACATAGCTTTTGATTTATTCTTACAAAATTTTAAACGACTGTTTTTGGAGTCTCAAGCACTTTTGTTCGCACAAAAGAGTTCCTCTACCTCTCGTAGAAGATCCAAAAACAATTCAATTATTAAGTTATTATAATTTAATTATACCATAAATTAAAGTTTTTATCAATAAAAATTTCTTATAATTTTTTTAAAAAAATGCTATAATATGAAAAAGTATATAGAAAGCGGGAGACATAATGAAAAAAATAATTTGTTTGTTGATGCTTTTAAATTTTATTTTTGTTGCCGATATTTTTGCGGATAAAAAAGATGATGCTTTTCAAAAGAAATACGAGGAAGCCCGTGCATGCTTGGAAAAACAGGATTATAAAAACGCATATAAACATCTTAAAAAAATATTGGATAAAGATACAAATACGAGCAGATTGTGCAACGTTAAAATGCTGTTGGCACCTATGTATTTTGACGGTATAGGCGTTAAACAGGATTTAAAGAAAGCTTACGAATACTGTGAATATATTGTAGAAAACGACGAAGACAAAGAAAACGTATGTAATGCAACAATTCTTTTATTACCTATGTATTTTTACGGATGGGGGACGGAACAGAATTATAAAAAGGCTTTTGAGTGCAGTAATTACATTGTGGCAAACGATACCGACAAAGAAAATGTTTGTATAGCAAAGGCTCTGCTGGCAGCTATATATTTTTACGGGTTCGGAACTAACAAAAATTACAAACAAGTTTTCAATAACTGTAATTATGTTATAAAAAATTCCGCCGATAAAAACACCATCGGCATTTGTAAATTAATTGTAGGTTTGTGTTATTCCGGCGGGTTTGGTGTTAAAAGAAATTATGATACGGCATATAAGAACTATAACTATATAGCTGAAAACAGTACCGATGCCGCACTGTTGCTCTCGGCAAAATATATTTTAGCTACAATTTATTACAGAGGGCTTGGCGTAGTAAAAAGTTATAAAAAAGCAAAAGAATATTGTGAAGCCGTACTGGATTTAAAAAATTACATAAACGAGCAAACCGGAATTTTGTTCCCTGTTGACGAAACGGAGACCAAACTTATATTGGCGGATATAAATTTTAGCGGCGGTATCGGAGTAGAAAAAGATTACAAAAAAGCTTTCAACTTATATACGGAAGCATTAAACGACGGCAACAAAGATGCCCTTTATCCTTTAGGCTTAATTTACTGTTACAGATTTTCCGATGAAGTTGATTTCGTAAAAGGAGTAAATTATATTAAAGAAGCCGCCGATTTGGGCTATAAATCGGCTAAAAACTGTATTACCGACATAAATAAAACGGGAGTCGTTAAAAAGTTTATAGGGCTGGATAATTTAATTTTATTTGATAAGAACGAAGTAAATAATACTTTGAACAAAGGCGAAATGAGAATTTTTCAGGTTTTGGGAGAAGGACTTGTCCTTGCAACCATATCCGAAAAAAATAATTTAACGGTTGTTCTGTTGATAGACGGTGTAGAGAACGGGAACTATTTTTACGACGGGCAAAGAATAGAAATTCCTAACGATAAAAAAATAAAACAGATAGGAATATATAAATACAAAACTGTTGACGGCTATGATAAAACCGTCCCTGCCGTTGCAATACAAAAATAATTTTAAGATAAAATAAAAATTAAAATTACCGAAAATGTAACAGACAGGAATTTTAGTTTTATTATATGTACAATTACGGGAAATTAGTTTTCCAGTTCTTCGTTCCGCTGAAGTGCGGCGACGCCGGTTCTGCACAACTCCACAATTCCCAGCGGACGGACAATTTCAATAAACGCATTTATTTTAGACGGCTTTCCCGTCATGGCAACACATATTGTTTTTAAACTGTAATCTACAATTTTGGCTCTGTAAATTTCCGTCACGGCCAAAAGTTCACTTCTGTTTTGAGGCGTATTTTTTATCTTTATAAGTACCAGTTCTCTCTCAAGACTTTGGCTTTCTTTTATGTGTTTTACGTTTTTAACATTGTGCAGTTTTTTTAACTGATTTATCAACTGTTCCTTGTCATTATCATCACCTGTAAGAGTGATGGTAATTCTTGAAAAGTTGGAATCTTCGGTTTCCCCGACGGTTAAAGAATCTATATTAAAGCCTTTTCTCATAAAAAGTCCGGCAACTCTTGTAAGGACACCGTATTTATTTTCAACTAAAGCGGCAATTACAAACCTTTCCATTTATTTTTCCTCCTTCTTAACCGTCGTTATAATATCGTCTATGGAGCCTCCAGGAGGAAGCATAGGCAATACAAACTCGTCCATATCAATAACGGCATCTATCAAATAAGGCGTTTTTGATTTGGCGGCTTCCTTAAAAGCAGACTCAAACTCTTTAACGGTTGAAACTCTTTTTCCTTTCAGTCCGAAAGCGTCGGCAAGTTTGACAAAATCCGTTTTTCTTTCAAGAACGGTATTTGAATATCTTTTACCGAAAAACAATGTTTGCCACTGACGGACCATTCCCAATACACCGTTGTTCAATATAACTACGGTTACGGGCGTGTTGTAAGTAACGGCAGTTGCAAGCTCATTCAAATTCATACCGAAACTTCCGTCGCCGGTAATTAAAACCGTTTTTTTACCGCTACCGACAGTTGCACCTATTGCCGCACCGAGCCCGAACCCCATAGTTCCCAAACCGCCGCTTGAAACAAGTTTTCTGGGCTTTTCAAAATCCGTATATTGTGCAGCCCACATTTGGTGCTGACCTACGTCGGTAGCAATTACCGTGTCGCTGTCTTTAACGGCATTTATTACGTCAAAAACTTTTTTCGGAGTGAGTGCATTTTTATTTTCCGCTTCGGCAATTTTGTTTATCGCCGCACCTTCATTTTTCAGGTTTGCAACGGTTTCCGCCCATTCCGGATGTTTCTGACTTTTGCATATTTTTAAAATTTCTTCAAGAGAATATTTTATATCGCCGATAATCCCTGCATCGCACTTAACATTTTTGTTTATTTCCGAAAGATCTATATCAAGGTGAACAATTTTGGCATTTTTGGCATATTTCGCTGTGTTTCCCGTCGCTCTGTCACTAAAACGCATACCGATACCGATTATTAAATCCGCCTCTTTGTTTGCCATAGAAGAAGCATAATGTCCGTGCATTCCCTGCATACCGAGAAATCTTTTATAAGAGTTTTCTATTGCGGAAAGCCCCATAAAAGTACAGCCGATATATCCGTCAATTTTTTCGGCCAGTCTTTTTATTTCTTTGGAAATGTCGGCACTTATAGCCCCGCCACCGATATAAATATAAGGTTTTTTAGCTTTATTTATCAGATCTACGGCTTTTTTAATTTCTTTAATATCCGCTTTTTTCTGTTTACATGCAGCAACAGACTTTTTGTTTTCAAATTCACAACTTGCAATCTGAACGTCTTTCGGAATATCTATCAGCACAGGTCCCGGTCTGCCGGACTTTGCGATTTGAAAAGCTTCTCTGATAGTATCTGCCAATTCTTCAACTTTTGTTACAAAATAATTGTGTTTTGTTATCGGCATCGTGATACCTGTAATATTAATTTCCTGAAAGCTGTCCTTACCGATTAAAGACGTGGGAACGTTGCCCGTAATTGCAACCATAGGTATGGAATCAAGCATAGCCGTAGCAATTCCCGTAACGAGGTTTGTTGCTCCCGGACCCGATGTGGCAATAACTACACCGGTTTTACCCGTAGCACGTGCATATCCGTCGGCAGCGTGCGATGCACCTTGTTCGTGAGCGGTAAGGTAATGATTAATTCTGTCACTTGCTTTATATAGTTCGTCATAAATATTTAACACTTGTCCGCCGGGATAACCGAACACGTCGGTAACGCCCTGTTCGATAAGTGTTTCAATAACAATTTGCGAACCCGTTAAAATTTTCTTTTCCTTTTCCATTTTACTGCACCTCATTTCTTAATGTACATTACTTAATGCACATTGTGTAATAAATATCAATTATCAAAAACGCCAAAAAATAGAATTTCCACATATCCGTATATTATAGCATTTATTTTTAAAAATATAAAACTTTTTTCCCCCGCCGTTCAACTATTCAACTTTTCAACTAAAATAGCTTCTCTTTTTGTTCCGTCAAATCAGTTCCTCGTAAATTTTATCCATTTCTTCTTCTATCGAGGAAGTACCGAAAGTTTTTAAAATAATTCTTGAAAGAGCAAGTGCAACCGACCCTTCTTCGGAACAAACAATCAAATCGGGATCTTTTCTAAAATTCTTCGCATGTTCAAGATAATTCGTATTTATCAATATTTTTATTCGAGAATTTAAAGATTTTACCATCTCTATTATATCTTTTGCAGGGGCAACAGGCGTAGAAATAACGAAAGCCTCCGCCGTTTTTATCCCTGCGGAATTTAAAATTTCTCTCTGAGAAGCATCTCCGTGTATCGCAAATAACCCGTCGGTTTTTGATTTTTTTATTTTTCTTACGGTATCTATGTTAAGTTCCAAAATTATAACATTTATTTTTTCTTTCAGAAGAATATTCGTAATGGTTCTTCCGACAGGACCGTAGCCGACAATAATAACATGGCGAACTTCTTTGGTCATTTCTTCTATTTCGTCATCGATGGTATAATCCGCTTTCAAAAACCCTTTACTCTGCAGAAAGCGAAGAATGTTATCTATGTATCTGTAAACTATAGTATTTAACGTTATTGTAATTATGGATACGAATATTACGGCATTGTAAGCTTCCTGAGGGATAAGCTTATATGTTATTGCAAGCGAAGCCAAAATAAAAGAAAATTCTCCTATCTGCCCGAGAGCAATTGCTAAATGGATAGCTTTTTTTATCGGTTCTTTTAAAAATAAAACAACCAAAACGGCAACTACCGGCTTAACAAATACAACGACGGAAAAAGTTATTATAACCAATTTCCACGACGCTATCAAAGAAGATACGTTGAACAACATACCTACCGAAACGAAAAATAAAACGGCAAAAACATCGCTTATCGGCAGTGCTTCCGATGTGGCTCTTGCACTGAAATCCGACTGTCCTACCACCATACCCGCCAAAAAAGCACCCAACGCCATCGACGCACCGAAAAATTCCGATGCACCTACGGCTATACCTAAAGCAATAACGATAACCGACAGAGTAAACAGCTCTCTGTTTCCCGTTCTTGCAATGTATCTTAAAATTACCGGAATAACTTTCTGCCCTATAACCAACGCAAAAACTATTAAAAAAATAAGTTTTAATATCGTCAGAAAGAATACCCAAAAAATATTACCCTGCGAATTTGTTTTATCAAAAAATACCGGCATAAGAACAAGCACAAGAATTGTAAACAAATCTTCCATAATAAGCCAGCCGATGGCGGCATGTCCCGTAGGCGTGTGCAACAATCTGTTATCGGAAAGAACTCTTGTTAATACTACGGTACTTGCCACGGAAAGAGAAATACCGAAAACTATTCCCGATACAAAACTCCATCCCAAAAAGTGAACCAGCCCCGCAGCAATTAATGTGCTTATAAGTATTTGAAACGTTGCACCATATACGGCTATTTTCCTTACGGCAAGAAGATCCGTAAGTTTAAAATGCAGACCTACACCGAACATCAAAAGTATAATTCCTATCTCTGCAAATTGTTGAGTAATGTTAATATCCGCAACAACGCCGGGAGAATACGGGCTTACCAAGACACCCGCAATCAAATATCCCACTATCGGAGATA
>CALGGE010000078.1 GCA_937916125.1 uncultured Elusimicrobia bacterium
TATTTTTCAAGTAAGAATCAGTAGATTAGATTCTTAGGGCGACCATGTTCGTGGTCATTTCCGTCTTCCTATAGATGTTAGGAAATGACGGTAGTTGCGCGGAATGTTTGCCCACCTTGCAAGGGCAAATCATCCGAAGTTGGAGCCCGGCTTGAAAAATATAAACGAATAGTGCCAGCACGAAAAAAAGCAAAATCTTCTTCCGATACTTGAGCAAACGAGAACATGATTGCCTTTTTGCAAAAACGACAGTTGAAAATTTGTGAAGCAAATTTTGAGGGATGGAGGTATCACTGCTTATTATAATATTTTAGAGCTTCTGACATATGGTTCTGCAAATCCTTTATTCTCTTTTCATCCGAAGGATGTGTGGATAAGAAAGCGGATATTCCGCCCTGCGAACCTGAGCTTGCCTGTGCCATTCTTTCCCAAAATCTTACGGCTTCGTTAGGGTCGTAACCGGCTTTTGCCATCAGAAGAAGCCCCATATAATCGGCTTCGGATTCGTGTTTTCTGCTATAGGGCAAAATAACACCGACATTCCCCGCAACGTTTACACCCATAAGAATTAAATCTTTATTAGGGTTATCCTGCAATGCCACATTGCCTGCTGCCAAACCATACTGAACAAGCTGTGCCTGTGCCGCTCTTTCCGCACCGTGACGGGCAATTGCGTGGGCAATTTCGTGCGACATTACCGTAGCCAACCCTGCCTCTGTTTGAGTATAAGGTAAAATTCCCGTATATACAGCCACTTTACCGCCGGGAAGACACCAAGCGTTTGCTTCGCTGTTTTCAAGCAGGTTAAACTCCCACTCATAGTCGCAACCGGAGACTGCGGCAATTTTCTTGCCGACTTTCTTTACAAGTTCGGTATTTGTTTTATCCGAAGATATTTTGGATTCGGAAAGATATTGTTGATAGCTTGCCGACCCTGACGCTGCCTCTTCGCTTTCGTTACTTAAAAGGAGCTGTTTCCTGCCCGTTAATGCAACGGTAGTACAAGAGGATAAAATTAACATAAAAAATAACCAATAAATTTTTTTCATAATATTTTCTCCGATAATAAAAACATCTCCGCATATTCTATAAAATTTTTTAGATTTAATAAAGGGATTTTTGGCAAGGAAAGGAACGGAAACGACAGTTGAAGAGTTGAGAACGGCAATGTATAATGTACGATGTACAATGTACAATGAACGGCAACAATAACGGCAATGTATAATGTACAATGTATAATGTACAACGAACGGCAACTACAAACTACAACGACAAACGACTAACGGCGAGATGCTTCACTACGTTCGGAATGACAACATAAGGTTATTCCCATTCAATTGTAGCAGGCGGTTTCTGCGAAATATCGTAAACTACCCTGTTAGCTCCCTTAACTTCATTGATAATTCTGGAAGAAATTTTTCCTAAAAGGTCATAGGGAAGCTTTACCCAGTCTGCAGTCATGGCATCAACGGAGTTTACGGCTCTGATAACTATAGTATATTCATATGTTCTTTGGTCGCCCATAACACCTACAGTTTTTACAGGAAGAATTATCGCGAAAGATTGCCAAATTTTTTCATATAAACCTGCCTTTCTTATTTCATAATCAACGATAGCATCAGCCTCTTTAACTATTCTTAATTTCTCTTCGGTTATTTCACCCAAAGTTCTGATAGCAAGTCCCGGACCGGGAAAAGGCTGTCTGTCGATAATTTCATTAGGAATTTTCAATTCTCTGCCGAGTTCGCGAACTTCATCTTTAAAAAGAGATTTTAAAGGCTCGACCAGTTTCATTTTCATTTTTTCAGGTAATCCGCCGACATTGTGATGGCTCTTTATTGTTACGGCTTTACCTATTTTGGCACTTTCTATAACATCGGGATAGATTGTCCCCTGAAGCAAGAAATCAATACCTTTAAGTTTCTTGGCTTCTTTTTCAAAAACTTCTATAAAAGTATGACCGATAATTTTTCTTTTCCGTTCGGGATCGGTAACACCTTTAAGTTTATTTAAGAACAAATTTTTTGCATCAACAATTATTAAATTTTTACCGAATTTTTTACCGAAAATTTTGCGAACTCTTTCCGTCTCGCCGAGCTTCTGCAGACCATGGTCAACATACACGCTAAAAAGTTGTTTACCTATAGCCTTATGCATCATTATTGCCGCTACGGAAGAATCCACCCCGCCGGATAAAGCACACAATACTTTACTCTTACCGACCTGTTTTTTGATTCTTGCGATTTCGTCTTTGATATAGTTTTTCATTGTCCAGTCTTTTGAAACTTTACAGACTCTGAAAAGGAAGTTATCCAAAATTTGTTTACCGAAAGGAGAATGGTGAACTTCCGGATGAAACTGAACACCGTAAATTGTTCCGTCATTATTTACGATTGCCGCATTGGGACAGTTTTTTGAGCTTGCGACTATTTTGAAATTTTTAGGAAGTTTTGTTAATTTGTCGCCGTGACTCATCCAAACGGGCATTTTTGTTTTTAATCCGGCGAACAATAAAGATTTTGTTTTTATCTCTATATCGGCAAGTCCGTATTCTCTCTGTTTGGAATGCTGAACTTTCCCGCCCAAATGATGTGCAATAAGCTGCATACCGTAACAGATACCGAGAACGGGAACATTCATATTCCACACTTTTTCGTCGGGATGCGGAGCGTCTTTTTCGTACACACTGTTAGGACCGCCGGAAAGAATAATTGCTTCCACCGTATCGATATTTTCTATTTCGTCAAGTTTTTTGTTACCCGGGAATATTTCGCAATATACATGAGATTCCCTTATTTTTCTTGCGATTACTTGTGTGTATTGGGAACCGAAGTCAAGAATTAGAATCATTTTTTTCTCCTTAATATAGCGACCGCACGTCTTGGACTGCACTTTTTATCTCTTCTGCTTTGTTTGTAGCTTCCCACGGAAAATCGTTTCTTCCGAAATGTCCGTAAGCTGCGGTTTTTGTAAAAATAGGTTTCCTTAAACCTAAATAATCAATAATTCCTTTCGGCGTCAACGGGAAAATTTTTCTGATTAAAGGTTCTAAAACATTGCCCGGAACTTTTCCCGAATGATGTGTATCCACCATTACGGAAACCGGTTCGGCAACACCTATTGCATAAGCAAGCTGCACCGTGCATTTATCGGCAACACCGCTTGCCACAATATTTTTGGCTATGTGGCGTGCCATATAACAGGCACTTCTGTCAACTTTCGTGGAATCTTTTCCCGAGAAAGCTCCTCCGCCGTGAGCGGCAAAACCGCCGTAAGTATCAACTATAATTTTTCTTCCCGTCAGACCCGTATCTGCCTGAGGTCCGCCGATTAAGAATATGCCCGTCGGATTAATATAAATTTTGGTGTCTTTATCGATATATTTCCCGACTATGGGTTTTATTATTTTGTCAAATATTTCTTCTTTTGCTTTTTTGGTAATATTTTTACCCGATTTGTCCAAAACTGCATCCGTATGCTGAGTTGACAAAACAACCGTATCAACTCTGTAAGGTTTCCAATCCCTGTATTCAACGGTAACCTGCGTTTTCCCGTCGGGACCTAAATACTTTAAAATATTTTTCTTTCTGACTTCGGAAAGCCTTAATGCAAGTTTATGTGCCAACATTATCGGAAGCGGCATCAACTCTTTTGTTTCTCTGCAGGCAAAACCTATCATTAAGCCCTGATCCCCCGCTCCGCCGGTATCAACACCCCTTGCAATGTCGGGAGATTGCGTGTTTACCGTATCGATTATGGCACATGTTTTATAATCGAATCCGTATTTTGCATCGGTATAACCTATATTTTTTAAAGCCTGTTTTATAATTTCTCTTTTATTGATTTGTGCAGTTGTAGAAATTTCTCCGCCGAGAACCAAAAGACCGTTGGAAACAAATGTTTCGCAGGCAACTCTGGCAGCCTCGTCCTGTTTCAAAATAGCATCAAGAATACTGTCGGAGATGATATCGCAAACTTTATCGGGATGTCCTTCCGTAACGGACTCCGACGTAAAAAACCAACCACGCTCTTTATTTTCTTTTTTCATAATAATATCCTTATCTAATTATATAAGTTGAATAGTTTCAACAACAATGTATAATGTATAATGTATAATGTACAATGTACAATGAACGGCAAAACAACAAACGGCAACGGCAACGACGAGAAGTTTGCTATCGCATTTTTTATTTTATATCAAACAGCAAGCCGTTGTAAACGGACAATCTGCCGGGAACATTTGAGCCGATTATACTGGAATAAAGCCTTGCATTTTTACCGATTGTAACTCCGTTCCAAATTATCGAATCTTTTATTACGGCATCGTCAAGTATTTTCACATTGTCGCCGATAACCGTACCGTTATCAATAACAACGTTTTTACCGATTGTAACATTTTTACCGATTAAAGACTTGCCTATAAACTTGACGCTTTTATCTATTTTACAGTTTTCGTCGGTAAAACATTCCGTGTTTTTTATTTTTTTACCGGTTATCTTTACGGAAGCTCTGCCGAACAAAGCATCCTGAGTTCCTTTTCTGTACTCGTCGATATTTCCGATATCCGTCCAATATTCGTTCATCGTATATGCATAAATCGGTTTTTTCAATTTTAATAATTTAGGCCATAAATCCTTGCCGAAATCATAAAATCCGTCGGGGATATATTTAAAAACTTCCGGTTCAAAAATATAAATGCCGGTATTTACCGTATCGGAAAAAACAGAACCCCAAGTAGGCTTTTCCACAAAATTTACAATTCTGTTAAATCTGTCGGTTAATGTTATACCGTAAGCAAATTTGGTTTCAATACTTTTTAAAACCATTGTGGCTACGGATTTTTTCTTTTTATGAAAAGCTATTGCCGATGTTAAATCTATATCAGTCAATCCGTCACCGGACATAACAACAAAGGTTCCTTTATCAAAATATTTTTTACATTTTTTCAGACCGCCGGCAGTTCCCAAAAGTGTTTGTTCATACGAATAATTAATATCAATATTAAATTTCTTACCGTCGCCAAAATAATCGGTTATCATTTTGGGCAAAGTGTGTAAATTCATAACAATAGAATTTATGTTATGTTTTTTTAAGTTATTGATTGTATGTTCTATCACCGGCTTATTAAGCATCGGTATCATCGGTTTCGGGCATTCGTAAGTTAGCGGTCTTAAGCGAGTGCCTGCACCTGCTGCCAAGATAAAAGCCTTCATAAAATACTCCACACTTTATAATGTACAATGTACAATGAACGGCAACGGCAACAACAATGTATAATGTATAATGTACAATGTACAATGAACGGCAACGGCAACAACAATGTATAATGTATAA
>CALGGE010000079.1 GCA_937916125.1 uncultured Elusimicrobia bacterium
AGGAGCTACAGGAGAAGGAAAATCAAGAAATTTTGTGAGACCTAATTTATATTCATTGCTTACAGATCCGAAAAGTAAGAAACCTATGTGTTTTGTGTGTACAGATCCAAAAGGAGAATTATATCAAGATAGTGCTGGATTTTTTGCTGCTAATGGATATGAGATAAGAGTATTAAATTTAATAGATATGCTTCGATAATTTATTTTACTATTTCAGATACATATTGCTTAAATAAATTTCCTCTTTCTGCAAAATTTTTAAACATATCAAAAACCTTTTGAGAAGTGTATGAATTAAAATCAGATACTTCAGCAACACCGTATTTATTAAGAATTTTTACCATTGAATCATTCTCCGTAATTGTCGGAAGATATGCATAAGCGCCTGTATTTTCCTTCAACTTTTCGGAAATAGATCCGAGCTCTTTATATGTTTTTGGCAGTCTTATAATTCCTGATTTTGTAAATAAATCCTTATTATATATTGTTATGGCACTCGTTGCATACCAAGGAATTGAATACAACTTGTCATTGTATTTAAGTGCCTTTACGACCTCTTGATTAAAAGAAGCAAGAGCTTCCTCCTCCACCTCCTCCAGTGTACCTTTTTGGGCAAGGATTGCTGAAAAATCCGGATTCAAGTTGATTAAATCAGGCGGATTATCTGTCATAACAGCCGCAAGTGTCCTTTTTTCACCCTCGGAAAACGGAACGTCCACCCATTTAATTTGAACATTCGGATGCTCTTTTTCATAAGTTCTTATTATCTTATACATATAATCGGAAAAGTCACCCATTTGCAGAGTCCAAAGTGTAACCTCTTTTGTTTGAGCATCTTTTCTGATTGAGCATGCAGTGAGCCCTAGTATTGAGATTATTAAAAGTAAGATTACAAAATATTTTTTAGTTTCTTTATTTCCAATACAAAATAAAAATATTAATAGATCTAATATGAAATTTTTTTCAAAAATAACATTTGATAAAGAAGAAGTGAGTTTAAATTATTCATATGGGGTAAGAGAGCATATATTTTGCAATATAATATCAATGACTTCGATGGATTATATATTTTCAAAAGAGGTAATTTCTCATGTTTTTTCAGAATGTATATTATGGTGGAATTATGATAAAAAATATTTAAAAAATGTTTCTGAAGAAATTGCAAAAGAGTTTAAATTGCGTTTTTTTGAATTGGTACAAATTTTTGCTAAAGTAATCTTTCCACACAAAGATATGTTAACATATGAACAAAAAAGAGATTTAGATAATATTATTAATGAAATAGAAGAATATAAAATAAAAGGATATTTAATTTTAAAACATATTTATAATCATAAAGATATTATCTATGACATAAAGAAAGGTTTGTGTTCTAAAAATGAACAAGAAATCAGCGATTTACTGGAAACAATTATTTATTTAAAACATAAAAACTTTACTAACATTGAACAAATAATAACTATATTAATAGAAAATATTATGTATAAAATAAAACCTTTACTTGATTATCGTATATATACTCTGTCTGAATGTTTGAAGAGAAACATTGAAAAGGTGGATGATAAAATTTTAAAGGATTTAGAGTTTGGTTTAAAACATATTTTAACAGAAATTATGATTTCGAAAAAAGATATTGATAGTGACGTTGATAATAAAATAAGATGTAGTATAGAGTTAACTAAATTAATTTATATATTAAAAAAATATTATATAAATAAATGTATGGATATTCCGAAATATATAATTGATTGGGAACAAATTTTTGTTAACGAAAATGAATTTTCTGAAATTAGAAATGCTTGGATAAATATAAATATAGAAGATATTGAAAATAAAAATTAGAGGATATAAAAATGTACAGCGAAGAAACTTTAACAAGATATTATATGCCTGTAAGCGAAACAGAAGAAGATAGAATTATCAATGCAAAAAATATGATTAAAGATGCGATTAATAACAATGACGATTTAAAATTTTTTGATTATGAAATTTTTGAACAAGGTTCTTTCGCAAATAATACAAATATTAGAATGGACAGATTTGTGTTATGTTAAAAAGTACATTTTTTACAATGTATCCAGAAGGTAAGTGCTACTTATGGCTTTACTGATGGAGGAATATCATATGGCTCTTATCGAGATATGATTATTAATGCATTAAAAAACAAATTTAATAGTGATATAAAAGAAGGAAATAAATCCATTAAAATAAATTCAAATTCTTATAGAGTTAAAGCTGATGTAGTTGTTGCATATCAATATAGAAATTATAAATTAGTGAATAGTTGTGATAAAAATAGATATATTGAAGGTATAAAATTTATTTCTAGTAATCAAAAAGAGATAGTTAATTATCCCAAACAACATATACAAAATGGTATTAAAAAAAACAAAAATACAAATTTTGAATATAAAAAAATAATGGAGTTTTAAATAAAATAAAAAGCTATACCATAGAAAATATGGCAAAAGTTCATTTGGAAGATTTTAAAAAGAAATGAAAATAAATAAAAACAAACTTATCTTAAAACTTTTTGGATTTCTTATCTGTATAACAGTATTATCTCAAATAAATTCTATTGAACTTATTTTAAGACCTGCGATGTATGGTTGTTGGATTTTATTTTTTATTATTTTGTTTGTTATAAAAAATGGGAAGATATTTATTTCAAATTTTTCAAAATTTTACATATTCTCATATTTATTTTTTATAATTTTTATATTGATATCTTTATTATTTGGCTTATATGACGAAATAAATATTTCTTTAATAACAATATTTATTATTCCATTGATAGTTTCTGTTGTAGGTGAAAATTTATTACCGGAAAATAAAAATATAATATATATATATATATATATATATCGCTAATTTTTGCTCTTTGGATAAATATTGAATTTTTTTCTGATTATAGAGGTTGGTTAGAAAATTTTACTTATCTCTATGGACAGAAAAATTCTGCAGCACAAATTTGGGGAACAGCAGTTCTTTTGATATTTTTTTATATAAAACCTAAAGGTTTTATTAAAAAATTTATATTGTATTCAATTGGATTTTATTTTATATTTATGATTATAATGACGCAATGTAAAACTGCAATGTTAGCCTTAGTAATTGTAACTTTTTATTATTTCTTAAAAGTTTCCAGACACAGAATATTGTTATTAATAAGTTCGATATTTTTAATTTATACAATAATTTTTATTCCGAATGTTCAAGATTTTTTTGTTCATGCTCTTTCTTTAGACAAATATTCAGATTTTGATGCAAATAAAATGTCCGCCGGAAGATTGGATTTTTATAGTTATGCACTTGCTGTTTTTAAAGAAAATCCTTTTGTAGGAGATCAAACAGTAAATTTTCCGATAGATAATTTTTATTTAAATGTTTTGACTAAATTTGGCGTTATTGGATTTATTCCAATAATGTTTATATGGATATATTTGATATTTAAAAATTATTTCTTAAGTAATAAGGACAAAAATTATTTTATATTAGTTTTATTAACAATATTTTACATAGTGGAATCTTTGTTAGAAGGGAATCCGCCTTTTGGCCCGGGAGTAAGTTCTTTTATGTTTTGGCTTTTAAGTGCAAGTTTATATCAAAGGTATTTAGGAGAAAAATAATGAACAAAAAATTTTTACCAATAACAGTAGGTATTCCAACATTAAATAGACCTAATTCATTGAAAAATACTTTAGAAAGTTATTTTTCTTATGATTATATTCCGCAACAAATAATTATTGTTGATCAAAGTGCTGATGAGAAAATTCAAGAAGAAAATAAAAAAATAATTTCTTCGCTAAATGAATTTAATAATATTTTTTATTTTTATCAAGAAGAGCCTTCAATCACCAAATCAAGGAACAAAATAATAAAAGAAACAAAAAATGAAATACTAATATTTTCTGATGACGATATTAATATAAACAAAGATACCCTAATTAATGTTTGTAATTTAATGCAAAACAAGAAAATATCAATGATTGCCGGTTTAAACGAGTTATCTCCTTAAACAAAATAATGATGCTAATGTCGGTATTAAAAATTTAATAAAACAAAAAATTAAAAATAAAAAGTTTATTAGTGCGATATTTCTGTTAATAGGTGTTTTGCTAAATAAATTTTTTGATTTAAATTTTTTACTGAAAAATTTATTATTTGAAAAACAGAATTCGAAATTTGATTATATTTTCAATTTCTCAGGTCCAAACACACTAAATCATATTATTTGTAAAGATGTTTATAAATGCGATAAAAAGTTTATATGGATTCATAGCGAATATTCTTTGACCAAAAATGATCCTAAGAAATATAAAAACATTTTTAATAAATATGACTATATTTTTGCTGTATCAAAAGTGCTTACAAAAGAATTATGTAATTCATTACCTAAATTACAAAATAAAATAAAAACTCTATACAATGTAGTAGATAGAAACTTTATTATTAATTTAAGTAATGATTCACAAATAGGATTTAAAGATAATTTTAATGGGGGGAATAGAATATTATCTGTTGGCAGATTGGATTATATAAAGGGTTTTGATATTGCAATAAAAGCATGTAAAATTTTAATAGATAAAGGATATGATATTAAGTGGTATATATTAGGACAAGGAGAAGAAAAAGAAAATTTAATTGATTTGATAAAACAAAATAATCTTGATAATAAATTCATTTTATTAGGGGCATTTTCTAATCCATATCCTTTTTTCAAAAATTGTGATATATATGTTCAATCTTCAAGATCTGAAGCTTATTGTTTAACATTAGCGGAAGCTAAAATATTTAATAAACCTATAGTAACAACTGTATTCCCTGGAACTTATGAACAAATCAAAGACAATGAAACAGGTATTATTGTTGACACAAATCCGAAAAGTATTGCTGATGGAGTAGAAAATTTATTAGAAAGTGATGAATTAAGAAAAAAAATTAGTTTGAATTTATCAAAAGAAAAAAAAGGAATTAATAGTTTTTTAGAATTAGAAAAATATTTGGTATAAGCAAGATGAAAAAAATAGGGATATTGACACATTATTATCAAAGTAAAAATATTGGTGGACTTTTGCAGTCCTATGCGTTACCTTATATTTTAAAAAAATATTCTTATGCGGCAAGCTTAGGATAAAACCTTTAAATTATTCAACCGTTCAACACGTGCAACAACGCTTCAACTATTCAACCAATTCAAAAACAGGGGTTTTTTTATTGACTTTTGAAATCTTTTGAGCTATAATTAGTTTAGAGATTGGGGGATTTAACCTCTTAAGTGAGGTCTGGATAAATTCTTCCAATCTCTTTTTTATTTCTACTTCATGTAAATATAGTCTTTGGATTTGATTATCTTTTTTTAGAATAACTTCTTCAATATATCTTTTAGTTCCTATCTTTATAGGAGCAATAAGTACAAAACTGTTATATCCTCGATTTTTCCAGTTCTTTTGCCTATCAAATATTTTTCCATACATTATTACTTCGGGAACGGCAATGACGAGATTCCCGACTACGAATTTCGGGAATGACAGACGAATGGCAATAGCAACGACGAGATTCCCGACAAGGACGCTCGGGAATAACAGACGGAACGGCAACGGCAATAAAAGTTGTAAGGAAATTCTTAAATAGTCACGGAAAATAAGAAAATTAGGTATGTTTAGGGATAAAATAAGAAATATTTGTATTAAGTTGATTAAAAAGAATTGATTGTTTTCTTAATAAATTACAAGTTTGCCAATTATTAATTCTCTTGTTTATTTTAATCATTCTTGCTTGTAGCAAACAATCCGTTACACTTTTTGTGAATATTTTGTTCCGCAAATTTTCAACTCTTCAACCAAATTCGCTTCGCTTTTTGTTCCATCCCTCTATACATCCATACATCAAGATTATTTAAAAATTTTCTTGAGGAGTTTCTTGAAACTTTGATAATTCTTTAAGGATTAAAACAACATAATAGTCTTTTTCCAAAATATCTTCTCGATATCCTGTTTTATCATGTATTTGTCCTAATAAAACTTTAAATGAATTTTTATCTAAATGTAATTTCATAAATTTATATCCCCACACTTGCTGTATGTGCAAGTTCTAAAATCGTATTCTTATTATAATATTTATCTGCTATAGCAATAAGTTTATCATAATACAATTTATATTTTTTTATATAATCTGCAATAATTTTATAAGCAACCTTTTTATCAATATCTATTTTGTTCAATAAATTTAACACATCCAAAATCTTCAAATATTCTTTATTATTTACTGTTATTTCCGTTTTTGGCGGACGAATTATAACTCCTAATTTTTTATCTTCTCTTACACAATCTTTGGCATTATTTGTTGCAATTGTCTTGTGTTTTGGAATTTGTGTTGTTAATCCCATTTTATATAACAGATTATAATCTGTTTCGTAGCCACTATCATTATCAATATATTTATCTTTTATTAATTGTTGTTTATCAATTTGTACTTCTCCAAAAGGAGTTTCTTTTGTTAAATAATAAATACCCTTTTGATAAAATCTTAAAGCCTTAATCAAATTTTTATCCATTATTCTTTTTATGGCAACAGCAGCTGCGGCTAAAGCATTTTTCTTTGTTAATTTATATTCTTCAGAAACTTCCTCTGCTATTTTATTTAAATATATTGGCACTCCAATTTTTTTATTTTTCAATATATTACAGATAAAATCCATATAAGTTTGTTTCATTTTATTTCTCTTTTTGATATATTTTATACAAAAAAACAATATATTTTACGATAATATTATATCTTAAAACAAAAACAAAGTCAACAAAAAAAATAAAACTTTCCCATCAAAACCACTGTTTTAAATTTGTTGAAATATTGAATAAATATGGTTGAAAATACAAATCAAAAAACTTTAACTATACCGATAACTGAAAGTGAATACCCAAAACATTCATAAAATTTACCACATTTTTAAATGTAGGATTTGAATTATATTTGAACATGTTATATGCGGTTCTTCTCGTTACATTGGCTTGTTTTGATTGTTGTTTTATATTTCTTTTTGCATAAGATAATATTTTTAATGCAGTAAATAAAATACCTACGTCTTTTGTTTGTTTATAGGCATCATTTACTCCCTTTATAAATTTTTTTAATTTTCTTGGATTTGTTGCTATATCTTTTCCGTATTCTTCAAAAAAATCTCCACCTACTATTTTTGCATCTTTTATTTCTGTTTCTTTCTTTTTTATTTTTTTCATATCAAATCTCCAAACTTTTCTTTATCTGTTTTGCTTTCTTTATATCTTGTTTTTGTGTACTTTTATCTCCGCCTAAAAGTAATATTATTATTATTCCACTATTATTTGTGAAATATACTCTGTATCCTCTCTGAAAATCTATTTTTAATTCATGAACTCCATCTCCAACACTTTTACAATTTGAAAAATTACTGATATATAATTTCTCGATATTTCTTGATATTATAAGTTGAATATTCCCCGGTAATTTATCAAACCACTTTATAAAATAGTTTGTTCTTCTTAACAACATAACCACTCCTTATGTACATAGTGTAAAATATATTTTACATTTTGTCAAGTAAAAATAAAACATTCCCACCAATAATATTGTCATACAGAAAAATAGATGTATAATAGAGTTTTTAGGGGTATGGGAGCAATTAAATAATGCAAATTTTAAACCTACCGAATTCGAGGGGTTTAAAAATAGAGCAGGTTCAAATGCTTTTACATTATCACCTCAAAAATGGATTACAAATACAAATGCAACAGGTATTATTTCAAAATATAGCAATAAATCAAATGCTTTTATTGGAAGAAATTTTCGGTAAAAAATTATTAAAATAAGATATTTTACTAAATTCACCGGATATTTACTATTTTAAAATTTACTATTTAAAAATTTTCTTACAATTTTTATTGTCGTTGCCGTTCCTGAAGTAATAATGTATGGAAAAATATTCAGTAGAGAAAAAAACTGGAAAAATAGAGGATGGACTACTTTTGTAATAATAGCACCAATAAAAATAGGAACCGTAAGATATATAGAGGAAGTTATTATTAAAAGAATGTCTAATAGACAAGGTTTGTATTTACACGAAGCTGAAATAAAAAAGAGATTAGAAAGCTTATTCCAGACCCACACTGAAGTGGGAAACTTCCCAATCTCTAAATTAATTATAGCTCAAAAGATTTCAAAAGTCAATAAAAAATAAACACTTCTCTCCCCACTTAACAATATCGTCAATATAAAAGAAATCACTTATACATTTCTAAAAGTTAAAATTAAACAACATTTTTATATTTTTTCCTCTGCTACAAGGACTTCAGAAGTTTGCCCTTCAAACCGGAAAAATTTGAAGCAGCCCTATCACAAAAATCGCCAATATTTGGATAGCATTTTCCATTTACCGAAATCATTTGTTTGAAATATTTCAATCATTTTGCGATATTTCCATGGCAAAACTTTTATATCATGTAAATTAAAACTTTTTATAGATAATGTCAATAAATTAAACCCATGCTTTTGTACTCTCTCTCTCTCTCTCTCTCGACGGTTCTCACATAAGCTAAAGCCGATTGATTTAAAATTGTTTTTATTTGATTAGGCATATCGATAAGTTTATTATTTTTCATCCAATTCCATAAATACGGATATAAATAAAAAACATCTATTGATTTTTTAAGTTTTTTATGTGTTCGGGTAATACTGTTAGGATTAATTCTATATTGATAAACTATATTCTTAATATTATCAACTTTATATTGAGAAAACAAACAACATGCCATAATTGAATCTTCAAATAAATATCCGTCAGGAAATTTTAAATATTTAAAACAAATATTTTTAAATACTTTTGCCCATGGTTGTCCAAAATGTTTTTCTTTTATCGGGATATGAGTTTGAATAACTTTATTATTTACATTTATTGTGTTACATCCGCCTTCCACAATAATACTATCATAAGCAAATGCATACTCAAGTAAATCTTCTATGGCATTTGGTGTTAATTTATCGTCGGAATCCACAAACATTATATATTTACCGAGAATATGCTTTAACCCTGCATTTCTTGCACCCGAAAAACCTTTATTATTTTGATTTATAACTTGAATATATTTTGTTTTTTCTTGAGGAAGCGAATAAATATAATTTTCTATCAATTGTAAAGTACTATCCGTTGAACCGTCATTAATTATTGTAACAAAATATGAAAATTTAGTTTTTTGAGAAAATACAGACTGAAGACAATCAACAATATATTTTTCGACATTATAGCAAGGTATAATAATATGTAAATCATAATCAGGCGTTATTTTGTTATCAGCATCTATACTGCCATGAGAATCCGGACAATAATCATTCAATATTTGCACAGATATCTCTTGCGGAATATTAATTTTACAAGAAATGAACGGCAATATTAACGGCACGTATATTTTTGATACTAAAGAATATATTTTTTTAAAAATATTTTTCATAATATGCTTCCTCTCCGTTACGGATTATTTTTTAATTTGTTTTTAATATAATATTTGGCGATTAGATGACAAGGGATATAAAATATTACGTTTAATATCGCATTTATCATTCCAGATCGGAAGAGCACACGTCTGAACTCCAGTCACATCACGATATCGTATGCC
>CALGGE010000080.1 GCA_937916125.1 uncultured Elusimicrobia bacterium
TTGGAGTGAATGGCGATTGAGCAAACGAGAACATGATTGCCTTTTTGCGACAACGGCAACGACGAGATGCTTCGACAAGCTCAGCATGACAGAATGACAGTTGAAGAGTTGATAAGTTGATAAAAGGCAATAAACTAAAACAAGGAGAAAAATTATGAAAACAAAATTAAAAGGGTTCACGTTGGTGGAGTTGGTAATAACGATTGCTATCGTTATTATTTTGTCGATTATATCCGTGCCGATTTACAGAGGGTATGTAAACAAGGCAAAATTTGCCGAAGGGTACTCTTTACTTGGTTTGATTCTTTCTGCACAAAAATCATATTATTCCGAATACGGAAACTTTTTAAGAAATGCAGAAGGTGTGGGACGTACGAGTTGTGATACAATATTAGGTATTGATGCAAGCGGAAATAAATATTTCACATTTTTTTTCGTTGGAACAGGAGATGCTTCTGCAAATCTTGAAAAAAGATATTTCAATGCAGCTGTAATAAAACCGCAAGAGTTAATATTTGATGACAAATCTCTTTTGTATTTACAATATAACATAACAAAAGGAGCAAAAATTTTTGAATCACAAGATGCTGTTGTAGATCCTGCTTGGAAAAGTTGATATCGGCATTTATAGAAAAAGGCAGAGATTGGTTCTGCCTTTTTCTATAACAAAAATTTTTATAAATAGCAAAAGAAAATAAATAAGACATTACTATTTTTAACAAATTTATTTTCCGACGCAGAATTTGGAAAAGATGGAATGAAGGATATCTTCCTTTGTATCAATTCCTAAGATTTCATTCAATAAAAGCAGGATATTGTTTGTTTCAAAAGACACTATTTCGTCGCTGTCGCCTTTATCTATAAGCGATAAAACTTTAATCAAATCATTCTTTATACGAGATATTAAATTGTATTGACGGGCATTGAGAAGAACAGTGCTTTCCCGTTCAATACTTTGCAAATTTAATAATTCATAAATATTATTCAAAATATTTTCTATGGGAGTTTTATTAACCGTAGAAAAAGTAACATAAGAAAAATTTCCGATCGTATTTTGTAATTCTTCAACGGATAATTTTTGTTCCAAATCGGCTTTATTCAATACGATTAAAGTTTTGTCTTTTTTATTTTTTAAAAGTTCCGCAATCTGTTTATCGTTATCATCAAAAAAAGTACTGCCGTCAATAACCCAAAGAATCATATCGGCGGAATTAACGGACTGTCTGCTTCTGTCCTGCCCCATTTTTTCTATAATGTTATTTGTGTGATTTCTGATTCCCGCAGTATCGGCAACTGTAAAAGCAACGCCTTTATATTCTATATTTTCTTCAATCGTATCCGTAGTTGTGCCTGCGATATCCGTAACGATTGCCCGTTGGTAACCGAGTAAAGAATTTAATATCGAAGATTTACCGGCATTAGGTTTGCCGACGATAGAAACTTTTATTCCGTCCGCCATGAGTTTTGTTAAAGAATATGAAGAAATTAAATTATCAACACGAGAAATAATTTTCTGCATTTTTTCTTTTTTTTCTTCTCTTGTCAGAAAATCTATATCTTCTTCCGGATAATCGAGAGAAACTTCCAAATATGCAAAAAGTTCCGTTAAATCTTTTTTAATTTCTTTTATCTGCACCGATAAAGAACCCTGCAAAGAGTTCAGTGCAAGCTCGGCAGTTTTGGAACTTGAAGAATTTATTAAATCGTTGACGGCTTCGGCTTCGGACAAATCCAATTTACCGTTAATATATGCCCGATAAGTAAACTCTCCCCTATCTGCAGGGCGAACGCCCTTTGAAAATAAAAGTTCGGTAATTTTTTTTACAATTAAAGGATTGCCGTGACAAGAAATTTCCACGGTATCTTCACCGGTGTAAGTATGCGGTGCCTGCATATAATAAAGGATTACTTCATCTATTTTTTTTGTTCCGGCACAAATGTAGCCGTGCAGAATTTTTCTGTCCGCAAGTTCCTGTTTTTTATTATTTTTGGTAAAAAAAACGGAAGATACCGTTTCCTTTGAGGACGGACCGCTTACTCTTATAATCGATAAGGCGGATTTTATACCGCCTGTAGCAAGTGCCGCTATGGTATCTTCTTGTTTAAATAAGTTCATGGTATTAAAAATTTTGTTCCAAAATTTTTAGCTTAGAGCTGAGAACGGGAATATATAACAACGACAACTACAACTGCAATGTACAATGTATAATGTACAATGAACGGCAACTGCAACAACGGCTAACGACGAGATGCTTCGACAAGCTCAGCATGACAGACGAAACGGCAATATACATTAATCTGCTTGTCCTAATAGTTTTACGCCGACTCTTCTTAAACTGCCTTCACCCTCGGAAAAAGTTTCGAATTCTCCGAATTTTTCAAAATATGTATGAATAAATCTTCTGTCTTTTGCAGGCATAGCTTCAAACATATACGTTCTGCCCGTCTTTCTGACAAAATACATTGCTTTTTCGGCAAGAGATTTCAATTTTGCGTACTGTTTCTGCCTGTACCCGCCGGTATCTATATTTACTTTTACTCTTGTCTCGGGATTGTTATTCAACATAAGCTGAACTATATATTCCAACGAAGTTAAACACTGACCGCCTTTACCTATAAGCAAACTTCCGCTATCGCTTTCAACATCAACATTTACGGATACATCGTCACAACTGACTCTTATACTTTCAACTTTTATATTCATTAAAGAAACAATTTTAGTAACATATTCCTGTGCATTTTTGCATGCAAGTGCAAAATTCACATTTTCCAAACTTCTGTTTCTTTCGTCTTTTTTCTCGATTTTTTCGGAAGAGCCGTCGGAAGAAGCCGAAGAATTCAAAGAAGTATCATCTTTTGCGTTATCTTTTAAAGTAAGTAAAACTTTTGCGGGTTTTGCTCCCATCAGGCCGAACAAACCTTTTGTCCCTTCATCAAGAATTTTTATTTCGACATCATCTTTTGTGCATTTAAGCTGTTCCAATCCTAACGAAATCGCTTCTTCTATATTCTTACCGGAAATTTCAAGTTCTTTTTCCATTATTTTTCCTCCAAACTAATTATAACGACGAAACGGCAACTGCAATGTATAATGTACAATGTATAATGTATAATGTATAATGAACGACGAAACGGCAACTTCAACTACAGTTGAAAAGTTTAGCAACTACAACAACCAACAACGACAGTTGAAAAGTTGAACAGTTGAAGAGTTGAATAATTTCAACTACCAACGGCAACTGCAATGTATAATGTATAATGTACTATGTACAATGAACGGCAACGGCGAGATCTTTCGACTTCATAAATGCTTCGCATTTATTCCGCTCAAGATGACAAAAATTTACAATGAACATTATTTTTGTTCTTCTTTCCTGAGAACGAAAAACTGCACTATCATCGACACTATGCTGTTGGTTAACCAATACAAAACCAATCCTGACGGAAATCCCCAAAACATAAGCGTAAATATTAAAGGCATAATATACATCATTTTTTTCTGCGTCGGGTCGGAAACTGCCGTAGTCATTTTCTGCTGTAAAAACATTCCCAATCCCATAATAAGCGGTAACAAATTAAACGATATCGAACCCATATAAAATAATGAATCGCTTGCCGACAAATCTTTCACCCATAAAACCCAAGGTGCATATCTTAATTCGTAAGCATTTCTTAAAGTTGTAAACAATGCCCAAAAAATAGGCAACTGTAAAAACAGAGGTAAACATCCGCCGAACGGATTAACTTTCTGCGTACGGTAAAGATTCATCATTTCTACTTGCAGTCTTTTGGGATCATTTTTATATTTTGTCTGTAAATCTTTTATTATAGGCTGAATTTTTTTCATTGCGGCCGTAGACCTAAATGTTTTAAGCGTTAACGGCAACACAAGAATCTGTATTAAAATTGTCAGTATTATAATTGCCCAACCATAATTGTTTGTTAAACCGTAAATAGCAAAAAGTATCGACATTGCGATTCTTCCCAAAAAGCCAAAGAAGCCGAAATCGACGGTTTTTTCCAACCCAATATCAAACGTTTTTAAATAAGAATAAGATTTAGGTCCGACATAAAACTTAAAAGAAAAGTTTTGTACCTGTTCTTCCTGTTTTACTTTCGCGGATAACATATAGATGGGAGCGGTTCTTTTGTTCTGTTTTATCATTCCGACATTTACAAAACTTAATGAGTTGTCGGGAATAAATGCCGCAAGAAAATATCTGTTATCAATTGCAGTCCATTTATATATCTGTGCAGGATTAACCTGCTCTTTTATTTTTTCAAGTTTGGAAGGTTTTGTTGACGTGTAGCCCAAAACTCTTGTTACCGAAACATTTTCTTTAAGTTCTTTATTATCGGTACCGAGTCCCGGTCCCCAATCAAAATCAATATCGGGAAGTTTGGTATCTTGTTTTAATTTCTCAAGTTTAACGTTTGCGAAATGCAAATAATCTTCGGACAAGTCAAAAGTTTTTGTTATTTTCCAGTCCTGCATAAAAGTGTAAGAAAAAACTATTTTATTATCGGTTTTTTCAACTATTTCATAAATCGATCCCGGAAAATTCGCCAAGACGGGAGACGCTTCCGGAAGTACCAAGTCCACCAAAGCACCGTTGGACTCCTTTATGTACCAGCTCTTTACGGCAGCACCTTTATTTGTAAAAACGATTTTATATTTTTCAGTCTCAACAATTATTTCTTCTTCTTTAACGGACTGAGAAAAAATATCGTTATTATTTGCAGATGTTAAAAGAGCTTCGCTGTTTGTATTTTGTGATTTTTGACTTTCGTTTACATCATCAGTAAAATTTTTTTGCTGTTGAACCGTCTGTTCCTGTTGTAACAACATCTGTTGCTGTTGATTCGGCTGAAAAAACATATACCAAGCCAACAGAAATATCGTTGAAAACAAAACAAACATTAATGTATTTTTTTGCATATTATTATCCTTGAGAACGAAACGGCAATGTACAATGCATAATGTACAATGTACAATGTATAATGTATAATGAACGACAATGACCAACTGCAACGACGAGATTCCCGACAACAACCTTCGGGAATGACAGACTGAACGGCAATGTATAATGAACGACAACGGCAACTACTGTTGAAGAGTTGAACAGTTGAAAAGTTTAGCAACTACAACTGCAACAACCTACAACGACAACGACGAGATTCTTCACTACGTTCAGAATGACAACGGCAACTACAACTGCAATGTACAATGTATAATGTACGACGTATAATGAACGGCAACGACGAGATGCTTCGACAAGCTCAGCATGACAATGACAACAGTTGAACAGTTGAATGCCGATTAAATCATTCGCAAGACATATAAATTGCTAACCTAACTTCTAATTATTCTGTCTCTTATTCTTTTGGAACTAAGTCGATACCGCCTTCGTGAAACGGATGACATTTTAAAATTCTTTTCAAGGCAAGGAAACTTCCTTTAATTGCACCAAATCTTTCGATTGCCTCGTAAGCATAGGCGGAACATGACGGATAGAACCTGCATTTAGGAGGGGTAAAACGCGAAATTTTTCTATATATATTGATAAGAAAAAGCAAAATATGCTTCATAACAAACTATATATCTTATTTATAAAACCTTGCATTTTTTAAACAACCTAAAATACCGTTCTTCAATTTATCGTAGTTCACGGTTGCAATCGCAGGTTTGGATATAAATATTATATCTAAACCTTTAATCAAATTATGTTTATTGGTTCTAAAGATTTCCCTTAATCTTCTTTTTGCTTTATTTCTGCAAACGGCATTACCGACTTTTTTCGAAGTTATAAGCCCTAATCTTCTGATTTCGTTATTATCTTTTCTTTTTAAAACATAAATATTAACAAAAAAAGTCTTCAATTTTCTGCCGTGCTTTAATACTCTGTTAAAGTCCGCAGTGTTATGTAATTTCTCAATATAACGAAAAGAAAAACCTTTACTGCTTAAAAGCATTTTATGCTGAAAGAACTGCTCTGCCTTTTCTTCTTCTGGCACTTAATACCTTTCTTCCGCCTGCTGTTGCCATTCTTGCTCTAAAACCGATTTTCTTTTTTCTTCTTTCCGTGTTTGGTTGAAAAGTTCTCTTTGTCATTTTAAAACCTCTTTTAGTATTTTCAGAATAATCTTATTAATTCAAAATCAAAGTAAAAAACGAAATCCTTCGACTTCGCTCAGGATAACAAACTGCATAAAAATGAATTAATCAGTATCTGTCTATTATATCTTAAAAGTATAATATAGTCAAACTTTTTATAAGTTGTTATGTCTTTCAAATGCGGTTAACGTATTGTTCAAAAGCATGGTTATTGTCATAGGCCCTACACCGCCCGGAACGGGAGTAATATTAACATGCATATCTTTAACACTTTCAAAATCAACATCACCGTAAAGTTTTTTGTCTTCCGCCCTGTTTATGCCTACATCAATAACGGTTGCTCCGTCTTTTATAAAATCACTCGTAACAAATTTTGCTTTGCCTATAGCGGCAATTATAATATCGGCACGTTTCGTAATTTCTTTTAAATTTTTTGTTGCGGAATGCGTCATCGTAACGGTGGCATTATTTGCCAGCATCAACATTGAAACAGGTTTCCCGACAAGATTCGATCTTCCCAAAACGACAACGTTTTTACCTTTTATTTCAATATTGGAATATTTCAATAAATATACTACACCCATCGGCGTACAGGATACAAGAAGTTTCTGTCTTATGATGTCATCCCAAGATTTCACAAGCGTAAGCATACCGGCATTATAAGGATGTAAACCGTCAACATCTTTATCCGGAGAAATTGCATTTATACATTCGTCTGCTTTCTGCCCGTCAGGTAAAGGAAGCTGAAGAAGTATGCCGTCAACTTCGTCATTTGCATTTAATTTTTTTATCAAATCGATTATTTCTTCTTTTGTCGCCGTTGCCGGAAGAGGATTATGAAATGATTTTATTCCTATCTCTTGGCAGGCTTTTATTTTTGAACCGACATACACTTTGCTTGCCGGATCTTCGCCGACAAGGATTGTGGCAAGCCCCGGAACTCTTGAAGTTTGTCTTGAAAGTTCGGAAACTCTTGTTTTAAGATTTTGTCTGATTTGTTGTGAAATTTCTTTACCGTTTATCAAATTCATTTTCGTTCCTAAATCAAAGAGTAGTCTATATACTTTCTGAAAAATTCCAAATTTTCACAAAATTCATCAACAATTCTTGAACCGTATAAAATAAAGAAGAAGCCGTTATCAACTCTTACAACTTCTCCCGTAAGCAAAATATCTTTATTTAAAATCGTGAATCTTAAACCAAACTTTTGACCTATCGATAAAACAACTTCACTTTCTACGGCAAAGCCGTTTTTTGACACATCCGTAAGGATACATTCGCCTAAAACAGCATTAGTCTCTATGTCAAAAATATTTGTAGATAATGAAACCGCTTTTCTCGGAAAAGCTCTTTTTTCGTCAATCATTTTAGTATCCTTAGTAACATTATAGAGTTAATTTTACAAAATTTTCACATTTATTGCAATTATTTATTGCCTGTTTAAAATATCAATACTGCTGTTATAAGTGTAGCTGATATTTTAAAAAATATTGAAAACTATCGGTGAAAATTTTGTGAAAAGTTAGTTTATAACTTTTCCGTATCTTTCAACTATAAGTTTTATTAAATTCGTTGTAGATTTACCCTCGACGAGAGGATATCTGTAAACTTCTTTTACAAATTCTCTGCCGACGATATCTTCTATTTTATAATCTCCGCCTTTTACCAAAACATCGGGTTTTAATTTGCTTAAAAGTTCAAAAGGCGTTTGCTCGTTAAAAACAACAACATAATCTATACAACTCAACGCTGCAAGAAGTTTGGTTCTGTCTTCCTGCCCGACAAGAGGCCTTTTCGGTCCTTTTAGTCCCGCTAAAGAACTGTCGGAATTTATTGCAACTATTAAAATATCTCCCAAAGTTTTTGCCTTTTGAAACAGGCTTACATGCCCGATATGAAGGAGATCAAAACAACCGTTTGTAAAAACTATTTTTTTGTTTTCTTTTTTAAGCTGATTGACAACTTCAATTATTTTGTCAGTCGAACATATTTTGGATAAAGTATTCATATCTGTATTCATAACATCTAATATGCCGATAGTTGAGGGACTGAGTGTTTGAGGACACAAGTGTCCGGCTCAACCGAATTTTGCTTTGTAAAATTTTAAGCAAAAATTTTCTCTTCTACCATCTTTGCAAGAATATGGAACAACAATATGTGGCATTCCTGTATTCTTCCGGTAACTTTTGAAGGTGCTCTGTAGCACATATCGGACAAAAGTTTCAATTGTCCGCCGTCTTCACCTGTAAAGCCCACAACAAAAAGCCCCATTTCTTTTGCTTTTTCTACGGCCTTTATAACATTTATTGAATTACCCGAAGTTGTTATGGCCATAACGATATCGCCTTTATTTGCGAAAGCTTCTATCTGTCTTGAAAAAACATAGTCGTAACCGAAATCATTTCCTATGGCGGTAAGAGACGAAATATTTTCCGTCAACGCTATTGCGGGAAGTGCATTTCTGTTCTTTTCAAAACGGCATACAAGTTCCGCAGCAAAATGAAGTGCATCGCATGCCGAACCGCCGTTACCGAAAATTATGGTTTTTTTACCGTTCTGATAAGCTTCGTTAATTTTATTTGCTATAGACTGAATATATACAAGCTGACCTTCGTCGAGCATTTTTTTCTTGGCATCAATACTTTCCTGAATCAATGAAATAATTTTATTTTTCACTTTTTCCCCCAGCTCTTCTATTTATTGAACACATACTTCGGCAAAAAGTCGGTACAGATATTTCCTCTGTGAAAATATTCGTTGCCCATAATCTTTGCATGAAGCGACGACGTATTTTTAATATTTTCAATTATTACCTCTTTCAACGCTCTGGACATTTTCGATATTGTTTCTTCTCTTGTCGGCGCATAAGCAATAATTTTCGCTATCAAACTGTCATAAAAAGGCGGAATCGTATAACCGGAATACACATGAGTATCTACCCTTATTCCCGGTCCGCCCGGTAAATAAAGCTTACCTATTTTCCCCGGAGAAGGAATGAAATCTTTATCCGGATCTTCGGCATTTATTCTGCATTCTATCGCGTGATTTTTTATTTTTATAGACGAAGAATCAAAAGATAACGGTTCACCTGCCGCAAGTTTAATCTGTTCTTTTACAAGATCAATACCCGTAACAATTTCCGTTATCGGATGTTCTACCTGAATTCTTGTATTCATTTCCATAAAATAAAAATTCATATGTTTATCTACAAGAAATTCTACCGTACCTACCGTAATATACCCTACCGCCTGTGCAGCAGCCTGTGCAGCCTTACCCATTTTTTTTCTTAAAGTGTCGGTAATAAAAGGCGAAGGACTCTCTTCAACAAGTTTCTGATGTCTTCTCTGAATAGAGCAATCTCTTTCCGGAAGATAAACCACTTTACCTTTACTGTCTCCCAAAATTTGAAACTCTATATGGTGAGGTTCTTCGATATATTTTTCCATATAAACATCAGGATTACCGAAATTCGCTTTCGCTTCGGTTTGTGCCATAATGATGGAATTTTTCAAAGATTCTTCGGTTACCACAACTCTCATACCCTTACCGCCGCCGCCGGCAGTAGCTTTAATTATTACCGGATAACCGATTTTTT
>CALGGE010000081.1 GCA_937916125.1 uncultured Elusimicrobia bacterium
GACGCTCTTCCGATCTCGTTCGTATACGCTATCGGCAGAGATGTTCTTTTTAAAGCTCTTCTGAAAAAATCTATCTGTTCCAAATGAGAAACATATTTTACTATTCCCTGTCTTGAAAATTTTAAAAGAACTCTGTACTTTGTTTCAAAAATTTCTTTCTTGACGCCTGAAATATTTTCCGGAAGTTTTAATGCCTGCTTTTGACTCGTTTCGGCAGCTTCCGAAGTTTCTTTAATACCTTTCAAATAATCATTATATAAAATTTCTTTCGTTACGCCAAGATTTATATGCTGCCAAGGCAAAACTTCGTCAAAAGTTCTTCTTCTGTAAACATAAAAATTTAAATCAAATCCGGCTTCTTTTATGCTGTCAAGCCATATATCAAAATTAAACTTATCTTTCCACTGATCAAAACGCATACCTTTTTGCCATGCCGTATAAATTGCTTTTGATATACGTCTGTCCGCCCTTGCCAAAAAAGCTTCTATTATACTTGCTTTATGATTATGGTTTCTTATATCGGCAGACACCATTTTTTTTATTTTCAATATTGTATCGCTGAAATATTGTTCCGAAAACATCGGTTCCCACTGAAAAGCAGTCTGAGCTTTAGGAACAAACGGCGAAACGGTAATACCGAAATTCAATCTGTTTGCCGCCTTTTTCACTTTGTCAATAAGATTCTTTATACCGTCTATATCTTCTTCCGTCTCGGTCGGAAGCCCTATCATAAAATATAATTTTATCGCACGCCATCCCATCTGATATGCAAAAGACAACGTGTCAATTATTTCGTCTTCGGAAAGATATTTTCCTATAACGTTTCTTAACCTGTCCGAACCTGCTTCCGGAGCAAATGTAAGAGACGGTTTTTTATCTCTGTTTAAATATTCGGCAACTTTTAAAGAAAATTTGTTGCACCTCATCGACGGAAGAGAAATCGCTAAATTTTGTTTATAGTACTTTTCATTTGTTTTAAGAAGTAATTCTTCCAAATCTTTATAATCCGTACATGACAGAGAAGAAAAAGAAACTTCTTCGTAACCGGTACTTTTCAAACTCTTATCAAGAAGTTCCAAAACCGTTTCGGGTTTTCTTGCACGCCACGGTCTGTAATATTTTGAAGCCTGACAGAATCTGCACCTGCCGACACATCCTCGTGCCACCTCTATATTTAATCTGTTATGAACGGTTTCCACAAAAGGAACTATTTTGTTGTTATGAAAAAACGCTTTATCCAAATCTACAATTGTTTTATTTATCGTTTCGGGAACACCGGATATGTTCGGTTTAACTTCTTTTATCGTATTATCTTCATTGTAGGAAACATCATAAAACGACGGTATATATATACCCTCTATTTTTGAAAGTTCAAACAAAGTTTCTTTTCTGGATAAATTCTTTTTTTTACAATCCCTGTAAGTTTCCAAAATTTTTATCATGGAATCTTCGCCGTCGCCTATTATAAACAGATCAAAGAAATCCGCAAACGGTTCGGGGTTAGCCATGACGGGGCCTCCGCCTATAACTAAAGTATCCCCGTCCTTTCTGTCACGTGCAAAAATCGGAATATTCGATAACGACAGCATATTTACAATATTTGTTCCGACAAGTTCGCACTGCAGACTAAACCCTACGATATCAAAACTTTTCAAAGGAGATTTCGATTCAAGAGAAAACAACTCTTCATTTTTTTCTCTCAATATTTGTTCCATATCCGTATCGGGAGCGTATGCCCTTTCGCATCTTGCGACTTTTTTTTCGTTTATAAGATGATACAAAATTTCAAGTCCCAAATTTGATGCACCTATTTCATAAATATCGGGGAAACATAAACATAACGACACATCATTTTCCGTATCCGGTTCATAAGAATTTATCTCATGATTAATGTATCTCGACGGTCTTTGTACCAAAGGTAATATTTTATCCAAATCAATCATTTGTTTTTTCCGCTTTATTTTTCAACTCTTCAAGTTTTTCCGTATAATATTTATCTTTAGCGTAAATACCGTTTACGCTTAACATAACTTCATATGCTTTTTTATAATTTCCGCAGGCTTCATAAATTGCCCCTTCCTGAAAAACTGCCCACGTGTCGTTCTGAGAAAGTTTCTTAAATTTATCCAAATACTCAAACGCTTTATCATAATTCTTTTTAATAAGATATATCTTACTTAAATTTTTGTATATCGTATCATAAGTTATCGACTCTTCCAAATGGAGATAAGTTTCTTCCGCTTTATCTATATTACCCTCGGAAAGTTCAAGAGCCGCATACTGCAATATATCTCTGTAAGTAAGAGAATTTTTCGTTCTTTCAGCCAACAGTTCTCTTGCTTTTTTAAAATCTCCCTGTTGGATACAGTATTCTATAAGCTGTATTGAAGAAATTCTGTTTTTATCGTCCAAATAAGAATTTACCATAAAATCATTTTGCGTTTTATATTTATCTGCCTGAACCCAAGCCAGAAAAGAGAATAAAATCAATAAACATACATATAAAACAACGATATATTTTTTTAGCCACTTAAAATCAGTTAACAGATAATCGGTCAACAATATAATAAATATCTCTACACCTATAAGAGGTACAAGTATTCTGTGAAAAAGTATCTGCTGTTCGTATATGCAGAAATTAGGAAACAGGAATAAAAGAAACCAAAACAGACAGAACAAAATTTTCTTTCTGTCAACGATTTTTGTTATAAATGCAAAAATTAAAACGGCAACCGTCAAAGAATTTATAAATATCATATTCGCGGTTATATGCACATCGTAAAGCAAAACCGCAATATAATCCGGCACAAAAATTTTGTACGTAAATATCATTAACGAATTAAAAGCATTAAGAAAAAGTATCGGTACGGTTGCAAAACTTGAAGCTTCTGCGTTTGGTATTGCAATAAATCTGCACACCATATATATGGCGACGGCACATCCGAAAAATATTACGGAATTGACAATTTGTTTTTTTGAAATTTTATAATCAAATGCATATACGAAAGCAACAAATATAAATATTGATATACCGGCAGTTTCTTTGGATAAAAGTGCCGGCAACAAAAACACAAAAAACAAAATCAAATTTTTAATTTTGTCGGTTTCAACATAATTTATAAAGTTTATGAAAGACAACAACAAAAATATTGCCATCAACATTTCGGCACGCGTGGAAACATATACGACATTTGAAGTCAAAATAGGATGCACGGCAACCAATATACAAACGGCTTTGGAAATATTTTCGTTAAGTTTTATTTTTATAAAAAACAGATATATCAAATATATCACAAAAATAAACATAACGATGTTTGACAAATGATATATCTTTGTGTTATAACCGAACAGAATCGTTTCTATCGAGAACGAAGACATTAAAACAGGTCTGTAGTACGTACTCTTATTTTTATATGTGGTATCCTGAAAAAATATTTTAGGAAGATTTTTGATATTTGATATATAATGGAGACTGTTTGTTATGGACGGCTTATCATCCAAATCCATAAGCTCAAAGTTGATACTCTTGCCGTAAAGAGCAAAAATAACCACTATTAATATTATAAGAAAAAATATTTTAGAATTTATAAATTTTAACACTTATACTCCCATTTTTAATGTATAATGTATAATGTACAATGTATAATGTCGGAATAACAGCAATTATTTTAGATTTTTTGAACTCTGTTCAAAAAATAATTTTTAATTTTTAATTATTGTTTTGTTTTTGTCGTTCAATAATGTACATTGTACATTGCCGTTCCCCATCTGTCGTTCTGTCATGCTGAGCTTGTCGAAGCATCTCGTCGTTGTCGTTGCCGTTTTCAATTCTTCAACTGTCGTTGTAGTTGTCGTTCATTGTACATTAAAAAAGTGCTTCGCACTTTTTTAAGTCTTTCGGTAACGGAGCAATAATTTCCATCTGCTTTGAAGTTACAGGATGAGTAAAAACTATTCTGTAAGAATGCAACATTTGCCTTGTAAACTTCATATCGCCTATGTGATCGCTTCCGCCGTACGCAACATCACCCAAAACAGGATGTCCGATATATTTCATATGGCTTCTTATCTGGTGAGTTCTGCCGGTAATAATATGCACCTGCAACAAACTCATATCTCTGTTTCTGGACAAAACTTTAAATTCGGTTATTGCCATTTTTTTGGCAAGCGGTCCTACTTCAATAATCTTTCTGTTTGCAAGAGAACGTCCCAAAGGAGCTTCTATTCTTCCGTTATCTTCTAAAACCGCACCGGTAACCGCAGCAATATAAGTTTTATTAATTGTTCTTTTTTGAAACTGTTTCGACAATGACACTTTGGCTTTTTCATTCTTTGCAAAAATTATTGCACCCGTTGTATCTTTATCAAGTCTGTGAACCATAAACGGACTTATTTTATTTTTAAAATGATACAGCAACGCATTTAACAATGTTCCCGTCTCATGCCCGTAAGACGGATGAACTACCAAATCCGCCTGTTTATTAATTACAATAATATCATCATCTTCGTAAATAATATCAAGCGGAATTTTTTCTGCTTTTAAAGTTACGGAAGCTGTTTCCTCTATTGTATATTCCATAACATCATTTTTTTTGGCTTTATAGCTCGGATGGACTTGTTTACCGTTAACAAGAACTTTTCCGTCTTTTATCATATTTTGAAAAAATGTCCTCGAATAATCTTTATGCCGATTGTTTAAATAACAATCCAGCCTTTCGGATAAATCATTTTCACAAATAATTTTTTCCATACATCTATACCTCTATACTTCTGTTTTTCTTTAACAACAATACTACTGCCGTTAAAAATATAACTATTGATATATTTTGAGCGGGAGACATACCAAACATAAAAACACCGCGATCGTCTCCTCTGAAAAATTCAACAACAAATCTCAGTATGGAATATAAAAATATATACCAAACAAAAACATAACCTTTCTTATGCGAACTTTTTAAAACCTCGTTCAATATAAAAAATATTACTAAATTTCCGAAGGCTTCATACAATTGTGTCGGATGTTTATGTGCTATTGCTAAAAAACAATCACTGCTTTTCCCGTAACAACACCCCGAAAAGAAACAACCTATTCTTCCGAAAAAATGTCCCAATGCAAGTGCCGGAGAAAAAATATCCGTTAATTTAAAAATATCAAACTTTTTATTTCTGCAATAAAAATATGCAAATATTAAAACACAGAAAAAACCGCCGTAATATACCAATCCGCCGTTCCATATCCGTAAAATTTCAAACGGCTTACTTAAATAATAAGAAAAATTCATAACAACATATAAAAGTCTTGCACCGATAAGCCCCGAAAGTATGACATAAAAAATAAAATCATATACCTGCTGTTTCGACATAACATCCTGAGAGTGCGTTGCGGCATAATAAGTTCCCGCAAGAAACCCTAATGCCACGAATACCCCGTATGTATAAACCGTTATGAAACCGATAGAAAAAAGTTCGGGAAACACTTTTTTATTACTCCTTTGGATTATGTCTGTCATGCTGAGCTTGTCGAAGCATCTCGTCGTTTTCGCAAAAAGGCAATCATGTTCTCGTTTGCTCAATCGCCATTCACTCCAATTTTT
>CALGGE010000082.1 GCA_937916125.1 uncultured Elusimicrobia bacterium
ATACAAATATTTCTTCTTTTATCCCTAAACATACCTAATTTTCTTATTTTCCGTGTCTAATCTTGTTCTCCCTTAAATATTGAGCAAACATATCCAACAAACTTGATTTACCACATCTTCTTATACCGGTAATAACTTTTATTTGTTCGTGGTCTTTAAAATTTATTAACTTATTTAAATAATCAGGTCTTTTAATCATTTTATTTTCCTTTTTAATTACTTGCACTTATATTATAAAGAAAATTTTATTAAAAATCAAGTTTTTTGCTATAACAGATAAAAATTTATCAAAAAATATAATTTTTTCTCTATTGAAGATATATTTTTAACATTCAAAAATCTATACATAAAAACTTGAAAAATCAGGTATATAAAGCGAAGGAATTTGAATGAACATTAAGCAAATAAAAAAGAACAATATGTTTTTTAAGTAAATTACAAACAATCCATCTGCCTGTTCTTTTATTTGCTTTAACCATTCTTGTTTGTAACAAACAATCCGTTACACTTTTTGTGAATATTTTGTCCCGCAAATTTTCAACTTTTCAACCACAAAAAGCTTCGCTTTTTGTTCTTGACATATATTATATTTTTCTATACAATACACTTTTATAAAACAAAATCATAGAAGGTACAATAATGCAACAAAGAGAAAATGAAATATATTTACAAATATTAGAATTAATAGAAAAAGAATATGACAAATTACATTCTAAACAAATTGAGTTAGAAGAAGAAATCGGACAATACGGTTCAAAAAAAGAAATAACTAAATCAGAAATAAAAAAATATTTCGGCGATTATAAAGATATAACAGAGTTAAAGAAAAAAGGAATAGACTATTATTCAAAATTACCGAAAAAAATAAGAGAATATATAAAACATGTACCAAAAGAAATAAGACAAGCAATAGGCTTTGCATTGTTAGGAAAACCGGTAAAAACATTAACCGGGAAAGAATTTCAAAAAGATGGAGTAAAATTAACTGAAAAAGTTCCAAAATATTACAAAGAAAAATACGGTGGCAAAGTAATAAATAAAGAACTTGGTGAGATATCGTTGGATTTGGAAGGAGTCAAAGATGATATAGGACATAAATTAGGTTCTATAAAATCAGCTGCATTTATTGCCGTTCCTGAAGTAATAATGTATGGAAAAATATTCAGTAGAGAAAAAAACTGGAAAAATAGAGGATGGACTACTTTTGTAATAATAGCACCGATAAAAATAGGAACCGTAAGATATATTGAAGAAGTTATTATTAAAAAGAGTGAAATAAGACAAGGATTGTATTTGCATAAAACAGAAATAAAAAAGAGATTGGAAGAAATTTGCCAGACCCACCTAAATATGGGTACACTTCCAATCTCTAAATTAATTATAGCTCAAAAGATTTCAAAAGTCAATAAAAAAACTCCTATTGAAATCTAATCAACTTCTACACAAATTTCCTTACAATTTTTATTGCCGTTGCCGTTCCGTCTGTCATGCTGAGCTTGTCGAAGCATCCCGTCGTTTCTGTTGTCGTTCATTGTACATTGTACATCATACATTGTACATTGCCGTTCCGTCTGTCATTCCCGAGTGGCACCCACAACATTTTGTTTTATCGGTTATTTTAATCATTTTTTTAATTTTCCAATTGCAGACAATACTAAATTTTTCGTAATTATTAAAATCAAATTTCCATAAAATAAAACTGTAAAACAAAACAAACAAAATTATTTGTATTGATAAATTTAAAATATTATTTTGTATCGAATAATAATTTAAAATCAATATAAAACTAATAACAGGAACAGACATCGGCAGTAATAATTTAATTATTTGCTTCCAAAATTTTATTATTGATATTCCTAATTTTTTGTAATAAATATTTATAATTA
>CALGGE010000083.1 GCA_937916125.1 uncultured Elusimicrobia bacterium
AATCATTATCCGTTTTTTACGGTTATTGTTTGCTCCTTGTCGTTCCATACTACATTAAGATCCATTGTTTCGGCTATGACCCTCAAGGGTACGAATGTTCTTCCGTTTTTGATAACAGGCATTCCTCCATCCATTTTTTTACTGACTCCGTTAAGTTCATATGTATTTTTTCCTATTGTGAATACAGCCTCCTTATCCTGAAAATTTACCTTTACCTGCTGTGTCTGTGAATCCCAGCTTATATTTACTTCATTGTTAAATGTATTGAATGTTTCTATAACAGCCCTTAACGGCAGCATCGTTCTGTTTTCCGAAATATAAGGAGCCTCGTCTATGGTCGATTCTGTGCCGTTCACAAAGATAATATTTGAATTGATCGTGAATATCAGAGTATGATCAGAATTGTCTGAAGAATAGTGATAGCTTTCTACGGACGAAAAATCTCCGGATATGTTCTTATATGTATTTGTGTTTTTGTATACGGTATCGGCCATGACCGTACCCTGTATAACAAATACCAGAGCCGCTGTTAATAATATTTTTGTTTTCATATAAAAAAAATGTACCAAACAAATTTTTCTTTAAAAGCTACTAAGCTTCCTTCAGATGAATTAGCCCAGAGGAATGCTCTCTTTGTTAATTTTAGTGAATTATCCGAGCTCAAATCCAAAACTGGCGCCAAAAATAAATTATATGCTAAAACCAGAGGCAAGATAATGGAGATCTGCGGAGCAGAAGGAGTAGAGCCAAATGGAGTGGCCATGAGTAAGCTAACAAGGAAATTGCTACAAATAGGAGAAGATGATTCACTCAATTTTGACTACATGTTCGATAAACAGCCTCCAAAATCTAATTTGACTCATATTAAATTTAAAGTAAATCCTAGAAAAAAATTAGAGGAACAATTAAAAGTAGAAGATACAGAACTTTTGGAGATAATTAAGAAATTATATATTGGAACTCCTTTCAATAATTATACTATATTATACTTTCAACATAATGGTTTAGGAATTACAATCGAAGCTTGTGAATTGGAAATAGACCCTTTGGGTCCTTTAAATGAAGAAAGAAATAAAAAAAATGCAGTCAATTTCGGATTTTTGGCAATGGACACAAATATTGAATTAGCTTCAGAAAATCCAAAATATAAAATAAATTCCAAGCAAATGAAAGCAAAAAATTTAACTAAGTTCGGATTTAACTTCAATGAAATGGGTGTCGGTGGTTTAGACCAAGAAATTTCCAACATATTCAGAAGAGCTTTTACTACTCGTTTATATCCTACAGCCTACTTAGAAAAATATGGAATACACCATGTAAAAGGAATGTTATTATATGGGCCACCTGGAACAGGGAAAACTTTGATAGCAAGGACTTTAGCTAATGCATTAAATGTAAAAGAATTTAAGGTAGTAAATGGACCTGAGTTATTTGATAAGTTCGTAGGAGAAACCGAAAAAAAGATAAGAGATTTATTTGCCAATGCAGAAAAAGACCAAAAAGAAAATGGAGATGATTCTGATTTGCATGTTATTGTTTTTGATGAAATCGATTCTTTGTGTAAAGCTAGAGGAACCGTTTCTTCAGGAGCTGGAGTTCATGATTCTGCAGTAAATCAATTATTGACTAAAATAGATGGAGTTGATTCTTTAAATAATATTATAGTTATAGGAATGACTAACAGAAAAGATTTAATTGATGAAGCCATTTTAAGACCTGGAAGACTCGAATTACATATTGAAATATCTCTTCCCGATGAAAAAGGGAGATTGCAAATATTAAATATACATACCAAAAAAATGAGAGAAAACAAAGTTATGGATGATGACGTTGATTTACCTCAACTTGCTAAAATGACGAAAAATTACACGGGAGCCGATATTGAATCCTTGGTTAAATTAGCTTGTTCTAATGCATTAAGTCAAGGTATTAGTTTTGCTAATTCTAAAATAAATTTCCAAAAGGAGCATAAAGTTAATATGAAAAATTTCTTAGATGCTTTTGGTGAAATTCAGCCAATGTTCGGAACTAATACTCCAGAATTAGAAAATGCCATCCAATTTGGAATGATTAACTATGGAGAAAATTATGAGATTCTCAGCTCAAAAATATCTTCCTTATTTGAACAAATTAAAAATTCTCAAAATATTAGTTTATTAAGTGTTTTATTAGAAGGAGAACCAGGTTGTGGTAAAACAGCTTTAGCTTCATATTTAGCTTTGCATAGTGGATTTCCTTATGTCAGAATTATTTCTCCTGAATCTTTGGTTAAATTTATGGAAAGCGGAAAATATACTTCTATTTATAACACTTTTGAAGATGGTTATAAAAGTCCCTATTCCATTATTATTTTAGATAATTTAGAAAAATTAATAGAATATATTAGAATAGGACCAAGATTTAGTAATTTATTGTTGCAAACATTGTCTGTTTATATTAAAAAATTGCCACCAAAAAAAGGAAAAAAAATGCTCATTATTGGAACCACTTCTATGGCTTCGCAAATGGAAGATTTGGGATTGGTAGAATGTTTTGATAGAAGAATCCAAATACCTAATTTGACTAAGAATGAAATTTTGAATGTGCTCAAAAATTATCAATGTCATGAAGAAGATCGAGAAAAAATTGCTAATTTAGTGCAGAATTTACCTATAAAGCAATTATGCTTCCTTATCGATAGAGCTTTGCAAAAGAATCCTGTGTTGCAATATAAAAACTTCGCAGATGAATATAAAGAATATGTTTTTAGAACTTGTGTAGAAGATATTTATCTTATAGTGTGCGTAGCTATTATTTTTATCTTTTTTAAAGAAAAACCATTGCTATTATTAACATCTTTTGGAATAGCTATAATTATTTTATTATTTATTACATATTATCTTTCTCAAGAGAAGTTAAAAGACAAGGTAAACAATCAAAAATTTATAATATATTCCGATAGACCTATAACAACAAAAAAACAAGATGCTTTAGGAAGAGAAGAATTTGTAAAAAGTATTAAAAATATCTTGCTAAAAAATCAAAATTCTTCCAGGAATGAAGGTTTTGTTTTGATTTTATCTGCTAGTTGGGGAGAAGGTAAAACAAGTTGTATTAATTTGCTTGAAGAAGAATTGATTAAAGAAAATAAGTTTGAATTTATAGATATAAATCCATGGTTTAATGATACTAAAGAAAAATTGTTAAATGCTTTTTTTGGAGAATTAAATCATTTTACAAAAACAAATAAACCATATATATCTTTAGAAAATCAATTTGATGAAATAATAAAGCTTTCAAATGTTAAATTGGGTAGTATAGAACTGGAGTTAGATAAATTTACAGAAAACAAAAATATACAGAATAAAATAAAAGATATTGGAACCGAACTAAATAGATATCGAAAAAGAATAATATTTACTATCGATGATATAGATAGATTAGATAAAAATCATATATTGTATATATTACAGGTAATCCAGATGTTCAAACAATATACAAATATAATTTTTATATTAAGTTATGATTCTTCAAAAGTAGAAGAGATACTATGCGAAAGTTCGGAATCTTGTTCTACGGATAAAATAATTTATAAAAATGTGTATTATAAAAATTATATTGAAAGAATAGCTTCTGTATTTTTACCTTTACCAAAAATACAAGACATTAATATAGAAAATCTTTTATTTGACGAGATTAATAGAATTTTAGAAGAAGAAGATATGCCTGTGATAAATAGAGCTGACTTTGATTTTTATATTTCCACTTCACGATTTAAAACAATTAGAGATATTAAACGTTTTTGTAATGCATTCTTAATATCTTATGCAGAAGTAAAGAAGGAAGTTAATGTTTTTAATTATATTAATATCACAACACTATTTGTTTTCTTTCCTGAAATTTACAACATTGCTTGGAATAATCAAAATCTTTGGTTTAAAACAGAAGTAAATAATAAAAATATAGAGTTCATAAAACAATATTTTAAAGATATAACAGAAAAATATACTGAAGAAGATATTAAAAGTATATATGAATTAATACAAGTAATTAGTCCTGTATACCAACAAATTCCGGCGGAAGAAAATAAAAATTATTTGAAACAAGCAAATAAAGAAGCAAAAAGTTATTTTTTGGACGATAGATATTTACAATATTATTTTACTCATAATTTTTCAAAGAATAGAATACCTGATAAAATTTTAGATACAAATTTAAAATATTTTCTTGATGAAAAAAATGACGAGATAAGAGGTAACAATATATTGTATTTTATGCAAGAATATAGTTCTAACATATCTGATTTCTTTAATTATCTAAATATTTATTTTAAAGAAGAACATACTGCTTTAATTAAACAGATAATCTTAATATTTGCAAAGAATTCATTTGATTTATCAAAAGATTTTTCTGATGCTATAGAATATCTTTATAAAATAATATCAAAAATGAAAAAGCATAAAGTTATGAATATAAATAATTTTTTGATAGAAATAATAAAATATTCTTCATCAGTCTCTTTTTCTATAGAACTTTATGAGAAATTGAATTACAGCTATGAAGGATTATTAGATAATCCTAATATAAATAATATTTTGGATGATAAAATTCTAAAAAATATAGAGAAAGCTTTGGATAGTTTTAAATATGAAAAATACAATAAGTTTTTTTACTGTTGGTTGCAAAAATATTATGTTATTCAAGCATCAGAAATGGTAGATATTATCAGTTTAAAGTCAGAAGATTATATGTTGATAAAAAATAAGCTTAAAGTTGTACTACCTTTTATTAAAAAGGATGTAAGTTGTTTTATGACATTTATTGGCAAAAATTTAGAACAAGCAATGAAAAATTATAAGGATAATGAACTTTTAGGATTGAAAAATATTTCATTTAATAATTTTATATATTTAATTGACATATGGGAAAAAGACAATATTTTAGATATGTTGAATAATTTTACTAATGATAAAGAAATGCAATACTATAATAGAGTCAGTAAAATACAACGATTATATAAAGAAATAATATCAGAAGAAAGTATAAGTAAAATTATTAAAGAACATGAATATAAACTAAACAAAAAGATAACAAAATAGAAGAAAAGTTTGTAAAAACAGTTTTTAATAAGAATTATAAATGATTTATATAAATATAATTAATTAAAATGATTCTTTATGTTGTAGTTATTATTATTTGTTTAATACCTTTATTATTTGGACAAAATAAAAAAACTTTGTTTTGTTCATTTGCATTGCTGTGGATTTTTGCATCGTTAAGGTGTGATTTTGGTGATTATCCAGGGTATTATTATTTTTGGTCTTATGCTCAAGATAAAACATTTAAAGATATATTTCCATTTATCAATTCTTTTAGTGATATTTTTTTTAAAAAAAATATTTCGTCTGTATCTTCAGAATTTGGTTATTTGTTTCTATCTAAAATTATTCCTGGAAATTTTATAATTTTTGTATCAGTACTTACTGCTTTTTATATCTTTAGTGCTTACAAGCTTATTATAAAATATGTCCCTGAAAAATATTATTTTTTATCTTTCATACTATTTATTGATCCAATAATTTTTCTAACAAATTTATCTGCTATGAGACAAACCTTGGCTCTTTCTTTTCTTTTATTATTTATTCCGTATTTAATAGAAAAGAAATATTTCATGTTTTGTTTAGGAATTATATTAGCAACTCTTTGTCATAAAAGTGCTATTGTTTTTATAACATTACCAATTCTTTATTATACATTAGAAAAAAAACTATATTCCCTGATCTTTCTTTTTTTAATATGTTTTTTGCCAATGTCTATGGTGTTGTTTAGTGGAGGATTTTTTCAATACATTGATTTTTACAACGGATACATAGAAAAGGGTGGAAGAGGTAATATTATGTATACAATATTTTTGATTATTCTTCCAGTTTTTAATTTATATATCGTTGATAAAAATAATATAACACTATTTTTCTTTGTGTTGATTTATTCATTAATAATTTCATTAAGGCTTTTATGTTTGTTCCCTGGTGGGGGGCTAATCACAAGATATAATTTATATATTGAAGAATTGGCTATTGTTATTTTCCCTTTAGTTGCTTTTGGTTTTAAAAAAATATTTTTAAGAGATATCTTTATTATATTCTGTATTTTTTTTGTTATTACAAGAATAATATTATGTTTTGCTACACCGGAAAGAATTGGTAGTAGAGAAATTAACTTTTTAAAGCAAAATATTTTTGTAGAGGATTTTTATTTTTATAAGAATAATTAAAAAAAGAGGAAGAGAAAATGATACCAAAAATTATTCATTATTGTTGGATAGGTAATAAACCGTTGCCAAAACTTGCTAAAAAATGTATAGCAAGTTGGAAAAAAATAATGCCTGATTATGAAATAAAATTATGGAATGAAAATAATTATGACTTTCAAAAAAATGAATTTATGAGAAATGCATATGTGAATAAGAAATGGGCCTTTGTTTCAGATTATGCACGATTTGATATTATTTACAATTATGGTGGAATATATTTAGATACTGATGTTGAAGTTTTAAAAACATTTGATGAGTTTCTTAAATATCCAGCTTTTTGTGGATTTGATTCTAACCATTTTGTCTCATTTGGTTTAGGTTTTGGTGCCGAAAAAGGGAATAAAGTAATAAAAGAAATAATGGAACAATATGAAACTTTAAGTTTTGATTTAGATATACAAACTATTAATATGTTACATGGATGTAATAAAAAGATATTAAAAAAATGGGAAAATGATAAAATGATACCTTCTCCAATTTTACAAACACAAGTTTTAAGACAAAAATACAATTTAATAAACAATAATACTCATCAAAGTTTAAATGGTATTGAGGTTTTTCCTTGTGATTACTTTTGTCCTAAAGATAACAAAGGTATCCCTACGATAAATAGTAATGCTTATAGTACTCACTGGTATATGGCATCATGGTATTCATTGTCAGACAAAATTAAATCTAAAATTTTAATATTATTTAAAAAAATATTTGGAGAAAAAGCAGTATTTTTTATTAAGCAAAAAATCAAAGAAATATTTTTTAAAACAAAATACATTAAATAAAACACATATATAATGAATCAACGAAAATCAGGAATAATATTATCTTATATAACTACCTTAACACAAAGTATTGTAATGTTAATTTACATTCCAATGTTATTGCATTTTTTATCAAAAGAAGAATATGGTATATATCAATTAATAGGCTCTATTGTTGCATACCTTTCTATTATGGATTTTGGACTGGCCGGAACAACTACTCGATATTTATCACAATCAATAGCTATAGGTGATACTAAAAACTCTCAAGAAATAATATCTACATCTTATACTTTATATTTAATAATTGCATGTGTTTTATTAACAATAGGAACAATTTTTTATTTTTGTATTTCTCCTATATATTCTAATAATCTAACAATAAGTGAACTTGTTTTGGCAAAAAAAATTTTTATTGTTATGTTGTTTAATTTTGCAATAATTATTCCTGCGAATATTTTTGTTGCAATCATAAATGCTCATGAAAAATTTATTTTTATAAGAAGTATAAATTTATTAAAAGTAATTTTACAACCATTAGTTGTATGGGTAATTTTATCCTATAAAGCTTCGGCTTTAAATGTGGTTTTGATTCAAAGTTTTTTTATTGTAATGGTAGTATTGATTAATTATCTTTACTGCAAATATAAACTACAAATTAAATTTAATCTTAATTTCAAAAATAGGAAATTAATAAAAGCTCTAACAAAGTTTTCTTTTTTTATTTTCTTACATTCCATAATGGATCAAATTTATTGGAGATCAGGACAATTGGTTTTAGGTGCTATATCTGGAAGTTTTGCTGTTGCAAATTATGCGGTGGCAATGCAAATTTCACTGTTTACAAATTCTTTACCAGTCACAATAGGCGGAGTTTTTTTACCTAAAATTTCTGCAATAGTTGCAACAAATAAAAACTTAATTGAAACTAATAAAATTTTTTGCAAATTAGGTAGATTACAATTTAATATTATTTTACTTTTCTTTTTAGGTTTTATTTTGTTAGGAAAAACTTTTTTTGTATTATGGCTTGGAAATAAAACTGGTTATGAAATTTGTTATTTTATCAGTTTAATAATTATATTTGGGTATATTGTTGATGTCACACAATCTGTAGGTCATTCAATTTTACAAGCAATTAATAAATATTATTTTAGAGCATATCTTTCCATTTTATTGTCAATATTAAATATAACATTATCGATATTTCTCGCTAAAAAATATGGGGAAATAGGTTGTGCATTATCAACAATGTTTTGTTTGTTATTAGGTTCAGGAGTTGTAATTAATTGGTATTACAACAAAATAGGCTTAAATATAAAACTTTTTTGGAAGAATTTAATAAATATATTTTATTCAGCTATGCTATCTTTTATTTTTGCTGTTCTAATATGGAAAATTTATCCGTTAGCAAATACATGGATAAGTTTCTTGTTGCATGGATTTATTTTTGTTTTGATATATTTTTTCTATTTCTTGGAAATTTGCACTTAACCAATATGAGAAAGATTTGATTGAAATGCCAATAATGAAAATTTATAGCAAATTGTCTAATAAAAAAATATTTTAAGTAAAAATGAAAAATTTAATAAATACAATAAATGAAATATTTGAAAAGTTAAAAGCACAAAATATTATAGCAAGAAAATATTTTTATCCATTAACAAGTGATTTTGAATGTTATAAAAATTTTACCTATAGTAAAAAAACATAAAACGTCCGTCGCAAAATATATTTCCGACAGAATTTTAACATTGCCGTTATATGCAGATTTATCTATAAAAGATGTCAATAGAATTTGCGATATTATTTTGAAGTAATAATAAAATTTTGAAAAGAAAATTTGATAAGTAATTTATATTAATAAAGAACAAAACAAATGTTAAAAATTTGTATTTGGATGAATATTCCATCACATCATCAAAAGTATTTTTTTGAAGCATTAAATAAAATAAATAATGTTTCATTATGTGTCCGTTATTATGATAAAAATTTAATAAAACGAAGAAAAAAACAAGGATGGGTTGTTCCCGTTTTAGATTCCTATGAAAAATATATTTCTTTTTTTGATGAGATATTATCGAAAGAATTAAAAGATTATATTCATATTATACCTACTTTTGATAATAATGGGGGTAAACAGTTAGCACAAATTGCTGCTAAAAATAATGAAAAATGGTGCCATTGGGGGGAGATGACAGGTGTAGGTTTTGCAAAAATAGTGCATTATAATTTTTTATTATTAAATTTATTATATCCAATTATAAATAAAATAAGATTAAGAAAATATACAGGTTATATAAAAAACAATGCTATATTGGCTTTTGCTCAGGGAGAATTGGCAAAGAAAGATTTATTAAATTTAGGAATATCGAGTAACAAAATAAAATTTTTGTGTTATTCTGTCTCAGCAATAAAACAGTGTGAAAAAAATAACATAATAGATACTTTTAAAAATAATAGAATTTGCTTCTTAAGCATTGCCAATTTAACAGAACGTAAAGGAATTAAATATTTAATAGAAGCTTTTAATATGCTTAGCGAGAAACAAAAAGAAAAAGCTTGTATTGTTTTAGTTGGAACAGGTGAAGAAGAAACAACATTAAAAGAACTTGTTATAAATAAACATTTAGAAGATAAAATTTTATTTTACGGAAAAATTCCGTCGGATAAAATAAGCAGTGTTTATTATTCTGCAGATATATTTGTTTTACCAACACTTTTTGACGGTTGGGGTGTTGTTTTAAATGAAGCAGCATCGGTAGGTATGCCTATAATATCTACAGTGAAATGTGGTGCGGCATACCATTTAATTGAAGAAAATAAAAATGGATTTAGAATACCGACTAAAGATACTAAAGCTTTAAGTAAAACTATGGTGTATTACATTGATAATCCGGAAAAAATAAAAGAACATGGACAAAAATCAAAAGAAATATTCAAAAATTTTACTCCGGAAAAGAATGCAGAAAGATTAATTGGATATTTAAGTAAGTATGCTGAGGATAATAAATGAAAATTTTAATTAATGCATGTTTACATATTGGTGGTGGATTACAAGTTGCGGATTCTTTTATTCGTGAATTGGTGAACTATCCTGATAACGAATATATCGTTATTATTAGCAACGAAGTTAAAGAACTTTTAACGACAGAGGTGTGGAAGAATAGAAGATTAGAAGATTGGCAACGACCACAACAAAACAAAGAAAAACAAGAATTGGAAGTTAATTTAGGTTTTCCAAAGAATTTTAAATTTATAAATATTCAATATTCAAAACCGAGTTTTGTAAGGGTGTTTTCTGCAAGGTATAAGCCTTTTGATGGTATTGTAGAAAAATATAAACCGGATGTAGCTTTTACTATTTTTGGACCTGCATATTGGAAACCGAAGAATATTCCTCACATTTGCGGGTTTGCTAAATCCCAATATATTTATACGGAATCTCCTTTTTTTAAGCAAATGACAAAATTCAATTTTGTTAAACTAAAAATTAAAGGTTTGATTCAAAAATATTCTTTCAGACGAGATGCACAAATATATATAACAGAAAATGAAGATGTTTCTAAGAAGTTACAAAAAATATTGACTAAACATAAAATTTATACGGTTACAAATTATTATAACCAAGTTTTTGATGATGAAAAATTACAGCAAGAATTTGTTTTGCCAAAATTTAATGGGATAACTTTACTTACAATAACATCGACATATCCGCATAAAAATATAAAAATAATAAAACCTGTAGCAGAACATTTAATTAACAAATATCCTAATTTTAAATTTAGATTTGTTGTAACAATAGATATTGAAATTTTCGGGTATAGTAAAAATAATTTACCTGCTTGGCTGTTGCCAATAGGTAAAGTAAAGATTTATCAATGCCCGGATTTATATAGACAAAGTGATTTTATGTTTTTACCTACATTACTTGAATGTTTTTCTGCTTCATATCCTGAAGCTATGAAAATGCAAAAACCTATTTTAACTTCCGATTTACCATTTGCACACGGACTTTGTGGAGATGCAGCAGAATATTTTAATCCTATATCTGCAGAAGATATTGCCGAAAAAATTTATATATTGGCTAATGATAAAGAAAAACAAAAAAAATTAATTGAAAACGGATTAAAACAATTAACTACATTTGATACATATAACCAAAGAACAGAAAAATACTTGAATATTATTAAAAATACAATAGAGGATAAACAATGAAACAGATAATACAAGATTTGAAAAACGGAAAAACTATTTTGGAAGAAGTGCCTGTTCCGCAAGTTAAGGCGGGTTGTGTTTTAATTAAAACAACCGAAACATTGGTATCACTCGGAACGGAAAGAATGCTTGTTGAATTTGGTAAAGCAAACTTAATTGATAAAGCTCGTCAACAACCGGATAAAGTTAAACAAGTATTGGATAAAATGAAAACAGACGGTTTAATGCCCACATTGGAAGCTGTTTTTAATAAATTAAACCAACCTTTACCGTTAGGTTACTGTAATGTAGGTGAAGTTGTTGAAGTGGGTACAGGTGTTACTGAATTTAAAGTTGGTGATAGGGTAGCTTCCAACGGGAACCATGCAGAATTTGTTTGTGTTCCTAAAAATTTGGTAGCAAAAATTCTCGATAATGTAACTGATGAAGAAGCTTGTTTTACCGTTATAAGTTCAATAGCATTGCAAGGTTTAAGAAATTTAAAACCGCAAATAGGTGAAACTATAGTTGTTGTAGGTTTAGGTTTAATTGGTTTAATTGCTGCACAATTATTAAAAGCTAACGGGTGTAAAGTTGTGGGAACGGATTTTGATCAAGCAAAAGTTGATTTGGCAAAAAAATTCGGTGTTATTGCATTTAATCCTGCAACAGACGGAGATGTTGTTGCATTTGTTCAAAATTTAACAAATAATATCGGTGCAGATGCTGTTTTGATAACGGCTTCTGCAAAAGGTGATGAAGTAATACATCAATGTTGCCAAATGTGCAGAAAAAAAGGAAAAATAGTTTTGGTTGGTGTTATCGGTTTAAATATGAGAAGAGATGATTTTTATAAAAAAGAATTAACTTTCCAAGTATCTTGTTCTTACGGGGCAGGAAGATATGACGAAAACTATGAAAATAAAGGGCAAGATTATCCTTTAGCTTATGTCCGCTGGACGGAAAAAAGAAATTTTGAAACTATATTACAATTAATTTCCGATGGCAAATTAGATGTTAAAAGTTTAATTTCAGAACAAGTTGAATTAAAAGATTATTTGCAAATATACGGAGATATGAGAAAAAAAGGTTCAATAGCTTCTTTAATTAAATTCTCTGAAAATTCAAATTATAATAAAACGGTAGCGGTTGAAAGTAATAAACATTTTGTTGCAGGTAAAGGTAAAATCGGCATTATAGGTGCAGGAAATTTTGCTTCTTCTACAATAGTGCCTTGTTTAAATGCAGCAAATGCCGATATAAAATATATTTCATCCGCGCATGGGTTAACGGCAAAAATACTTGCTAAAAAAGCAAATGCACAGTTTGCAACAAGTGATACAACCGAAATTTTAAAAGATAGTGAAGTTGATTTAGTTATTGTGTGTACAAGACATAATTTACATGCAAGTTTTGTTAAAGAAGTGTTATCTGCAAACAAAAGTGTGTTTGTTGAAAAGCCATTATGTTTGAACAAACAAGAATTAGATGAAATAGAACAAATATATTCTGCTTGTGACGATAAAGTTTCGTTAACAGTTGGTTTTAACAGAAGATTTGCTCCGCTTGCGGAAAAGATGAAACAGTTATCCGGAACAGGTGCAAAAAATATTGTTGCTACAATGAATGCAGGATATATTCCACCTGAAGTTTGGGTACAGGATTTGCAAGTAGGTGGGGGAAGAATAATAGGTGAAGCTTGCCATTTTATAGATTTATGTTCTTATTTGACAGACAGTAAAGTTGTTGCCGTTTGTATGAATGCTTTGGGTGTAAATCCGCAAGAAAATACAGATAATGCAAGTATTTTATTGAAATATGAAAACGGTTCAAATGCTGTAATAAATTATTTTGCCAACGGTTCAAAAAGTTATGCAAAAGAAAGAATAGAAGTTTTTGCACAAAATTCAGTTTTAGTATTGGATAATTGGAGAAAATTAACAGGATATGGAATAAAAGGTTTTTCAAGTGCATCTTCAAGACTTGATAAAGGACATAAAAGACAATTTGCATTACTTAATGAAAGAATTAAAAATGGTGGTAAGCCGCTAATTCCTTTTGAAAGTATAAAAAACACGACATTGGCATCTTTTGCTGCAATTGAAAGCTTAAAGCAAAACAAGTGGATAGGTATTGAGGATTAGAAGATTGGAAGAATGGATGATTGGAGGATTAGAAGACTGGAAGATTAGAAGTAAGGATGTATGGATGTATGGAAACGACGAAATAATAGAAAAATGGAATAATAGAAGATTGGAAGAAATAATGAATACGATAGCTAAATATTTTAATACTTTAAAATATTTAAAGTTTATCCAATTTTATAACAGATTTATTTTTAAGATTTGTAAACCAAATCTTAGAGGTATGGATGTATGGAAGTATGGAGGAATGGAAACAACAGAAAAATTTAAAAACAAAGTAAGTTTTCCGAAAGTTAAAGATGTTTTGTTTGAAGAAAACAGATTTTGCTTTTTGAATGAAGAACGAATAATGGCGGAAGAATGGAAGATTAGAAGATTAGAAGATTTGCAACGACAAACAACAATGACAAACAACAAAACTACAGAAGATTGGAAGAATAGAAGATTTGAAGATTGGCAACGACAAACAACAACGATAACCGACAGTTCAGATGACAAAATAATAAACGGATGGAATGATGAACAAGTTAATAAATTATGGTTATACAACTTGCACTATTTTGATTATTTAAGACAAGAAAATATAACAAGTGAACAACGTTTGTTTTGGATTGAAAAATGGATTGACGAAAATAAAACAGGATATGGAAACGGATGGGAACCGTATACTTTATCTTTAAGAATTGTAAATTGGATAAAGTTTTATTTAGCAGGTAATAAACTTTCAGAAAAAATAATAAAATCTCTAGCTATTCAAACAGAATATTTAAGTAAGAAAATAGAGTATCATTTGTTGGCAAACCATTTGCTTGCAAATGCAAAAGCCCTTGTTTTTGCAGGATTGTTTTTTACAACAGAAAGTTGTAAAAAACAGAAGATTGGAAGAATAGAAGATTTGAAGATTGGAAGGAAAGAGGTGTTTGATGAACATAGATTGCGGATCAAGTCCGCAATGATAAATAGGGCGAAGGGATGGTTGGAGAAGGGACTGGAGATTTATAAAAAACAGTTGTCTGAACAAATACTTAACGACGGCGGACATTTTGAAAGGTCTGCAATGTATCACAGTATTATTTTAGAAGATTTGTTAGATTTAAAAAATATTTCTGCACCATTAGAATTAGATAATTATATTCAAAAAATGCTTGATTGGCTTTCAGTTATGATAGGACCTGATGAAAAAATTTCATTATTTAACGATGCTGCTTTTGGAATAGCATTAGAACCAAACAAGTTGTTTGCTTATGCAAAACAACTGGGCTATGGAAGAATGGAAGATTGGAAGAATGGAAGATTGGAAGACACGGGGTATGCAAGGTTGCAAAATAATAATTGGACTTTAATATGTGACGGTGCACCACTCGGACCGGATTATCAATTAGGACATTCGCATGCAGATACTTTAACTTTTGAATTGTGGTATAAGAACGAAATAATAATTTGTGATACAGGAACAAAACAATATTTTAATTCAGATATTCGCAAATATCAAAGGGGAACAGCTGCACATAATACGATTGTTATTGACGGGAAAAATTCGTCACAAGTATGGTCTGCTCATAGAACGGCTAAAAGAGCAAAAATTATAGAAAGAAATTTTGATAATAATAGTTTTTCTGCAACTCATAACGGATATAAACCGATATTACATAAAAGAAAATGGTATTTTGAAAATGATGAAGTTTATATTGCCGATAGTATAACGGCAGAAGATTGGAAGATTAGAAAATTAGAAGATTGGAAACGACAAAAACAATATCTTATTGAGGTGTTTTTTCATATTCATCCAAATTACAATGTTGATATAAAAGATGGTGTTGTGAAAATATTTAATGATAAAAATATTTTTGGTATAACAATAGATAAAGATATGGAAATTTTTGTTATTGATGGAACAGTTTCTTTTGAATTTGGAAAAGAAGAAAAAAATAAAATTATTTGTTTTAAGAAAAAAGTTAATTTACCATTTAATTTGAAAACTAAAATTTTTACTTTGTGAAAATTTTAGAAGATTAGATGATTAGAAGAATAGAAGATTCGAAGAAAAGCAGAAGGAATATTTGGATAGATTGCAGATCAAGTAAAAAAGAAAAGTGTCATTCTGAACTTGATTCAGAATCTATAAAAAATAACAAAATTTGCAAAGCAAATTTTACAATATTGCTTCCAATCCTCAAATCTTCCAATTTTCTAAAAAATACGGAGTATTTTTTAAATGAATATATTATTTTTAACACATTATTATTTGCCGGAGGGAAATGCTGCAGCTTCAAGAGTGTCTGCTCTTGCAGCAAGGTGGGTAAAGCAAGGTCATAAAGTAACAATTGTTACTTGTGTGCCTAATGCTCCTAAAGGTAAAATTTATGAAGGATATAAAAATAAATATACCAAAGAAAATATTTATGGTGTAGATGTTGTAAGAATTAAAACTTATATTGCCGCAAATAAAGGAACAGTTCGCAGAATAGCAAGTTATGTTTCTTATATGATAAGTGCAGTTTGGAATTGTTTGTTTATTAAAAAATCGGATGTTATGATTGCAACAAGCCCGCATTTCTTTTGCGGTTGGGCGGGAGTATTAATACATTGGTTAAGAAGATTTCCTTTTATATTAGAAATTCGTGATATTTGGCCTGAATCTATACAAGCTGTAGGTGCAAAAATTCCAAAGCCGGTAATATTTGTGTTGGAAATTATGGAAAAGATTATGTATAAGTCGGCAAAACATATTGTAACCGTAGGTGATGGTTATAAAAGCAGGTTAATTGAGAAAGGTGTTGCCGAAAATAAAATTTCTGTAATAATGAATGGTGTTGATAGCACAAATTTTTATCCTAAAGAAAAGAATAATAGCTTGTTAGAAGAATTTAATATTAAAAATAAATTTATTATAAGTTATATCGGAACTATCGGTATGGCTTGCGGACTTAAAGTTGTTATAAATGCTGCAAAAATTTTAAAAGAAAAAAAATTAGACGATATAAGGTTTTTGTTAGTTGGTGATGGTGCCATAAAAGACGAATTGGAACAAGAAGTAAAAAAAGAAAATCTTGATAATATTATTTTTACAGGACTTAGACCTAAAAAAGAAATAGTTGATTGGATAAATTTAAGTGATGTAAGTTTGGTACATCTTATAAAAACGGATTTATTTAAAACTGTTATGCCTTCAAAAATATTTGAAAGTGCTGCTTGCAAAGTGCCTGTTGTTATCGGTGTTGACGGTTTTGCAAAGAAATTTGTAGAAACTGCAAATGCAGGAATTTATTTTAAACCTGAAAATGCCTATGAGCTGGTTAATGCTGTTTTAAAGTTTTATAACAATAGAACTTTAATTAAAGAACTCGGCGAAAATGCATATAACAATATTGCACTAAAATATAACAGAGATAACCAAGCAACAAAATATTTGGAAGTAATGAATTCTGTTGTAAGTAAATAAAACTAATACTAAACTTCTCAACGAAAAACCATTGATTGTTAAAGTTTGTAAAAAGTTCCTTACTAAAATTTTTAAATAGTAATCATCCCTTGAATTTTGATAAAATAAAAAATATTAGAAGCAATTTAGGAGAAAAAATGGATGCAAAAAATAAAATAATTTCATATTTGGATGAGATTGCACAGCGTTTATGGGCTGGACATGCTAGTATTATGATTGGTGCTGGTTTTAGTAAAAATGCAGACAAAGTTGGAGATAAAGATTTTCCTGATTGGAAAGAATTAGGGGATGCTTTTTATGATAAATTAAATCCCTATAGCAAAAATAAATCAAATTATTTAAACCCTTTAAAAATGGCAGGAGAAATAGAAGCTGCATTTGGAAGAGCTGTACTCGATAAAATAATAAGAGAGCAAATACCGGATACAAATTTTAGTCCCTCAGATTTGCACATAAATTTATTAAAATTGCCATGGGTAGATGTTTTTACAACTAACTATGATACATTACTTGAGAGAGCTGCAGAAAAAGTTGTTGATTATAAATACGAAACAATTATAAATAAGGAAGATTTGGTTTGGTCTTCAAAACCAAGAATAATAAAATTACATGGTAGTTTACCTTCAAAAAGACCTTTTGTCATTACAGAAGAAGATTATAGAAAATATCCTCAAGATTGTGCTATTTTTATAAATACTGTACAACAATCTTTAATAGAAAATACATTGTGTTTACTAGGCTTTTCTGGTGATGATCCTAATTTCTTAAATTGGATTGGTTGGATTAGAGATAATCTTGGACAATCAAATGCTCCTAAAATTTATTTGTTAGGACTATTAAATTTATCTGTTGGTGAAGAACAATTACTTCAAAAGAGAAATATAATTCCAATAAATTTAAAATATTTATGCTCTAATAAGGATTGTTCACATAAAATGGCAATTGAAAAATTTGTTGAATATATGAATACTAAAAATACATTGCCTAAAAAAATAGAATGGGGAAATTTAAATTATATATCAAGTATTAAAGAAAATGATATTCCAAATTATATTTTAGCTCTTACTAGTCAACGTAAAAATTATCCAGGTTGGATAGTATTACCATCAAGAAAAAGAGAAATATTATCTTCAAAAGTTTTGAGGGAAGATTTAATTTATAAAATAAAAACCAATATATTTAAAAAAGAAGAGGACATTCAATATTTATATGAATTTAATTGGTTATTAGAAAAAGCTTTAATCCCTATATTTTCCAATTGGATTGAATATTATGAATATGTAATAGAAAAATATAAAAAAGAGTTAATTGAAAAAATTATCAATAATAATCAAATTATTAAACAAGAAACTATAGAATTCTTTTGGATTGAATTGAATTTTGCATTACTTAGATTTTATAGAGAAGATGGAATTGATGATAAAAGAATTACAATCTTAAAAGATATTGAAAAATTAAAACTTTATTTTACGGATGAATTATTATCAAAATATCATTATGAAAAGTGCTTAAAATCTTTATTTGATTTGAATATCCCATTGTTAAAAAAAGAGCTTGATGAATGGAATACGAATGTATTGTCGATGCCTTATTGGAGTGTTAGAAAAGCTGGATTGTTAGCTGAAATTGGGTATATAAAACATTCAGAAAATTTAGTAGAAGAAGCTCTTAATGTTGTTAGAATGAAACTGAATTTTTCAAATAAGAATAGTGAGTATAATTATCTTTCAATGGAAGCTTATATTTTACAACTTTTAAAGTATTTAAAAGATTCTGACTTAAATCATTTTAAAGAAAATCAAGAATATAAGGAAAACTATTCAAAACGTTGGAAAGAATTGTCTTTATATGAATGTGATCCTTGGAGAGAATTACAACTTTTTGAAATAGAATTAAAAAATCCTATTCAAGAAAAAGAAGAAATAAAACAAACTTTTGATATAGGAAAAATAACAATAACTACTCATGTTGGAAATGATAATGAGTATATAGTAAAAAAGTTTAATTTTTTGCGATATTTTGAAGAAATAGGATTTCCTTTTAAAATTAATAATGTAACTCTAGGACAACAAAATATATTAAATGTGATAGAAATCGTGAGTATGTATTCTCCGGTTTGGGCTATGGTAACTCTTATTAGGAGTGGAAATAGTAAATTTGTAGATTCTATTTTTAATAGAAAAAAATTATCGTTTATACAAAAAAAAGAAATTGATAAAAAAATAATACAATATGTGACTATACTAAATGAGAATTCTTCTAATGTAAATATGTATGAGCAAAATTTTACAACATCACTTTTTATAATATTACCTGAAATTTTATCTCGTTTATGTGTAAAATCAAGTTATGAAATAAAAATAAAACTATTAGATTTTATTAAAAATTATTTAACAAAAAATTTTAAAGTTTTAGATGGTTTTGTAAATTTGTGTAAACGCTTAATTACTTCTTTCTCAAATAAAGAACAGTATGAATTGATTCCAGAACTTTTGACTTTTCCTATTTTAGATGAGAAAAATATGAATTTTTTTAATTTTGATATATTTGATTTTATTGCTATAAATAAACCTATTTCAAATGTTGATATTGTAATAGAGTCAGATATTGTAGATAAACTTATAAATTTTTTACAAATAAATGATTTTAAGAGAAAAAAAGCAATCAATCGCCTATTTAAGTTAATGGAATTAAATTTGTTGACCAAAGAACAAGTTTCTTTGTTTGCAGATAATTTATGGAAAGAAATTGATGAAATTCCAAATGAATTTAATAAATTACTTGATTTTGAAGAAAAACACCCGCAAATTTCCAGAGAAGGGGTTACAAATAAGAAAGATATTCCTGAAGGTGCTTTTCAATATGACATTTCAGCATTTGAAATGGGAATTCCTGACAAAGAAGAAAAATCTTTTACGGGTGAATGTTACAAACTCGGTTATATCAAAGGCTTTGAAACTCTAACGGAAGATGAACAAAAAGAATATAAACAGTTACTTGATAATGCAACAAAATATATTGACAAAGCAAAATCTCTAATAGAAAAAACTGACAAAATTGATGCCGAAATTGATAAAAATTTAGCATTAAAAGATATGGCAGCAAATGGTTTGGTCAAAAAAGTAGGTTCGGCAGAATATGAAGATCAAATGTATCAAAAATATACACAAGTTAAAAATGAAGCAAACCCGTTTTTACCGCAGATTAAAGAATTTGAACAAAAATATAACGAACTTTTTAGAAAAATTAACAGAACAGATGATGAAAATAAATTAATGGAACAATACAGAATTCAAATAAATACTCTTACTGAAGCCGGTAAAAATTGGTCTATATCTGATTTACCTGAAGATAAAAAGTTCCAAGATTTTGGACAAGGTTTTAGCGTAACTGATGCATCTGAACAATTTACTTATAACAACGAAAATAAAAATGAAAAATATACGAATACACATTCGGTAGGTGTACAATATAATAATGAAAATTTGAATATTCAAGGAAATCTCGAACAGGCTCAAATATATAAACCCGGTGAAGAAACTGAAAATACATTGAATACGAGTTTGTCCGGTAAATATTCTAAAGGTAATTATTCTATATCTTCAAATACATCATTTAGCACAGATAAATCTTCTTCCGGTTTTAGCCAAACCTTTGGCGCAAATTACAAAAAATTTGGAATAGATTATACAAAAACATTCTTGACAACAAAATCAGAAGAAGAAACAACTAC
>CALGGE010000084.1 GCA_937916125.1 uncultured Elusimicrobia bacterium
CTGGAGTTCAGACGTGTGCTCTTCCGATCTGGGTTTCTTCCCTGCCAAGCCCTTTTCTCGCCACTTCAGGATCATACCTGTCATGAAGATATACATGATAAAGGCTGAATTTGCCTTCAAATATGTTCTTTGCACCGATAATGCCTTTTTTTGCAAGCTGAACAGCTTCAACGGCTGCTCTTGAGGCAAAGCCCGGCTGAAAACGTTTTGTCCACGCAGAATCAGTGATAGCCTGATAGTTTCCAGCGCACTGTGCGTAAACTATACCAAACGCATTCAGCATCTCCTCGGATGTCAGTTTCATGATTCGGCCTGCCGCAGCTGCTCCACCGAAGATGCCAAGGAGCGGTGTATATACATATCCGCTCTCAACTATGCCAATAGTCGAAGCAAGGCCAAGTCTGCAGTGAATATCAAGACCAGCGGTGACTGCGGCTATAAAATCTCTGCCGCTCACGCCGCCCATCTTTTCCGCTGCCGCAAGGGCAAGGGTCATTTCTGCCGATTTTTTTTATATCTTTTGGACTGATATACTTTTTATCATTTTTCCCGTTACCGTCTTTACCGTCGGATGCAGCAACGGCATCGGCATTTGTGTTTTGATTTTTTATCGGTATGGGACGAGCGGTAACATTTACCTGAACCTTAAACACATATTCGATTGTAGCTTCTCTGATTCTCTTCATCATACCGTCAAACAGGATAAAAGATTCTTTCTGATACTCGATTTTCGGGTCTTTCTGGGCATAAGCTCTGTAGCCGATACCTTTTTTCAACTGATCAAGTTCATAAAGATTATCTTTCCATGCAACATCTATCATCTGAAGCATAACCATTCTTTCAATATGTCTCAACAAAGGCTCGCCTATTTCTTCATTTCTTTTCTTATATGCTTCGTGTATTCTGTCAAGTAAAATATTTTTTAATGCATCTCTTGTCAAATAGCTTATTTCATCGGCATTTTTCATTTCAAAATTGATACCGAAACTTCTCATCATCCAAGCATGGAAGTTTGCCCACTCCCACTGTTCGGGATAAGTTTTTTCCGGAGCCCAATTTTCAATCTTTTCTTCGACGGATTCAAGTATCATATCCTGAATTGTCGCGGAGACATCTTCTCCTTCAAGGATTTCATTTCTCAATCGGTATATAGCTTCTCTCTGTTTATTCATAACATTATCATAATCTATAAGCTGTTTTCTGATATCAAAATTCATACCTTCAACTTTTCTCTGAGCACTTTCAACCGCTTTGGAAATCCAAGGATGTTGTATATCATCTCCCTCTTTAAGTCCGAGCTTTTGCATAAGAACAGACATTCTGTCCGAACCGAAAAGCCTCATAAGTTCGTCCTGCATTGAAAGATAAAATCTTGACGCACCCGGATCGCCCTGACGACCGGCACGACCTCTAAGCTGATTGTCAATTCTTCTGGATTCGTGTCTTTCCGTACCGATAATATACAAACCGCCGGCATCTCTGACGATTTTGCCGTTTTCTTCGTCGCCCGCACCGAGAACAATATCGGTTCCTCTACCTGCCATATTGGTAGCAATTGTTACCGCACCTTTTGCACCGGCATTGGCGATAATCTGAGCTTCAAGCTCGTGATATTTTGCATTCAATACATTATGAGGAATACCTTTCTTTCTTAAAATATCGGAAATCAATTCGGATTTTTCGATTGATCTTGTACCGACAAGAACCGGCTGACCTTTCTTCCAGCATTGTTCTATATCGTTAACGATTGCATTGTATTTTTCTTTTTCCGTTCTGTAAATAACATCGGGGTAATCTTTTCTTATCATGGGATTGTTCGTCGGAACTTCTACGACATCAAGTTTATAAATTTCCCAAAATTCGCTTGCTTCCGTAAGTGCGGTACCCGTCATACCGGCTATTTTGTTATACATTCTGAAGAAATTCTGGAAAGTAATTGTAGCAAGAGTTTGGTTCTCCTGCTCGATTTTTAAATTTTCTTTTGCTTCTATTGCCTGATGGAGTCCGTCGGACCATCTTCTTCCCGGCATAAGACGACCTGTAAATTCATCGACGATAATAACTTCGCCGTCTTTGACGACATAAGCAACATCTCTTTTGTAAAGTTCGTGAGCCCTGATAGCCTGAGTAATATGGTGAACCCATTCTGACTGCATATCTTCATAAATATTTTTTACGCCCAAAAATTTTTCGGCTTTCTGAACTCCCTGCTCCGTAAGAACTACGGTATGATTTTTCTCGTCAACAAGATAATCATAACCTTTCGACAAATCTATTCCCTCGTATTTTGCTTTTATCTCTTCTGATTCGGTAATATGTCTGCCTTTGAGCAAAGGAACTATTCTGTTTGCAACGTAGTATTTATCCGTCGATTGTTCGCCGGCACCGGAAATAATTAAAGGAGTTCTTGCCTCATCAATTAAAATCGAGTCAACCTCATCGATGATAGCATAGTTTAAAGGTCTTAATACTCTCTGCTCTTTTGTAACTACCATATTGTCTCTAAGATAGTCGAAACCGAGTTCGTTATTTGTTACATATGTTATATCGCAGTTATAAGCATTTTTTCTTTCTTCATTTGACGTATCGTGACAAATGTTGCCGACGGTAAGTCCCAACGCATTATATACCGGTTCCATCCATTCCTTATCTCTTTTTGCAAGATAATCATTTACCGTAACGACATGAACGCCTTTACCTTCCAATGCGTTAAGATAAACCGCCAATGTTGCGACGAGAGTTTTACCTTCACCGGTTTTCATCTCGGCGATTTTACCCTGATGTAAAATACATCCGCCTATCATCTGCACGTCAAAATGTCTTAAACCTATAGTTCTTTTTGATGCTTCACGAACACATGCAAAAGCTTCCGGCAAAATATCGTCGAGCTTTTCGCCGTTTGATAATCTTTCTTTAAATTCCAAAGTTTTATTTTTTAATTCCTCGTCGGAAAGCTTTTGAATTTCCGGTTCAAGCGAATTGATTTGATCCACTACGGGTCTGATTTTTTTGATATCCCTTTCATTTTGTGAGCCGAATATCGCACCAAGTATTTCTTTTAACATAATTCTTCCTTTTTACGTGATAAGTTATTAGGGTATATTCTACATTTTTTCGATAAGAAATTCAATGAAATTTTTACCTTATAAAAATTCGAGTTCGAACATTATATGCCGAACCCGAAATATCAAAAATTTTAATTTTTTTCTTTTTAAATTTGAGAGTATAAATTTATCAATTCTATTGCCGTAAGAGCCGCATCAGCACCTTTGTTGCCTGCCTTAGTCCCTGCCCTTTCGATAGCCTGTTCAACGGAATCCGTAGTAAGTACTCCGAAAGTTACGGGAACTTTACTTGACAAACCTACAGTTGCAACACCTTTGGAAACTTCCGCGGAAACATAGTCAAAATGAGGAGTTGCTCCTCTGATAACACAGCCCAAACAAATAATTGCATCATACTTTGACGATTCCGCCAATTTTTTTGCCACGGCAGGAATTTCAAATGCACCCGGTACCCAAACCGTTGTAATGTCGTCTTCGTTTGTTCCGTGTCTTGTTAAAATGTCTGCAGCTCCGGATATAAGTTTATTGGTAATAAACTCATTGAACCTTGATACTACAATTGCAAATTTTTTTCCGTCTGATTTTAACTGTCCGCTTATTACTTTCATTTTACATACCTCCGTTTATCCGTACATCCGTACCTCAAACTTAAGCTTATATAAGCTTAAGTTTATGACCCATTTTTTCTTTTTTTGTTTTCAAATATCTTTTGTTTACGGCATTGGGCGGCATTTCTATGGGGACTCTTTTTGTTATTTTAAGTCCGTAACCGTCAAGGCCGATAATTTTTTTCGGATTATTGGTCATAAGCCTGATACCCGATATTCCGAGTTCACACAATATTTGAGCTCCTATTCCGTAATCTCTTAAGTCGGGAGCAAAGCCCAAAGCAACATTTGCCTCGACGGTATCAAGCCCCTGTTCCTGCAATTTATATGCTTTCAATTTATTTGCAAGTCCTATTCCTCTGCCTTCCTGATGCATATATAAAACAACTCCCGTTCCCTCTTTTTCTATCATCATAAGAGCTTTCTCAAGCTGTTCTCCGCAATCACATTTTAGCGAATGAAAAATATCTCCGGTTTCACAGGAAGAATGAACTCTTACCAAAACATTTTTTTTACCTTTGACATCACCTTTAATTATTGCAAGATGATTTTCTTTCGTAATCATATCTTCAAACAAAGAAAGTTTGAACACGCCGAACTTCGTCGGGAAATTAACCGTAACAACTTCTTTTATAAGTTTCTCCGTTTCCCGTCTGTATTTTATCAAATCCTGAACGGTAATGATTTTAAGTTTATGTTTTTTTGCAAAAACAAAAAGATCTTTCAATCTTGCCATCGTTCCGTCTTCTTTCATTATCTCACAAATTACGGCACTTTTATCAAGACCCGCAAGCATAGCCAAATCAACGGACGCTTCCGTATGTCCCGCACGAACAAGCACTCCGCCCTCTTTATATCTTAAAGGAAAAATATGTCCCGGACTTACAAAATCATCGGCAATTGATTTTTTATCCGATAAAGCCTTAATCGTTTTGGCTCTGTCATAGGCGGAAATTCCCGTTGTTGTTCCTTTTTTATAGTCAACGGATTCGGTAAAAGAACATGCAATGTTATTGGTTAACAATCCGTGTTTCCTTTCCATAACATCAATTTCTATTCTGTCAAGAGTCGCACCGTTAACGGGAGCACAAACCAGACCTCTGCCGTATTTGGTCATAAAATTGATTATCTGCGGTGTTACTTTTTCCGCCGCACAAACCAAGTCCCCCTCGTTTTCTCTGGACGGATCGTCAACAACAATTACCATTTTCCCTTTTTTGATATCTTTAATAGCATCAGTTATTGACGAAAACCGTTCTTTTTTTATTTTTGTCGTTTCCATTCCTCCGTTCCTCCACACATCCATACCTCAAATTTGCTCCACAAATTTTCAACTCTTCAACTATTCAACTCTTCAACAACAAAAAGCTCCGCTTTTTGTTCCCATCCCTCCATACCTCGTTTGAAAAAACTCAGTTTTTCAAACAAATCCGTTCTCTTTCAGTAAATCCATTGTTATTTCTTTTTTTTCTTCTTTTTTGTTAAACAACTTTTCAACATATTTTGCAAATACATCAATTTCAATATTTACGATATCTCCGACTTTCCTTGTATGAAATATAGTCTTATTAAATGTTTCCGGTATCATTGTGACGGAAAAAATATTGTCCGAAATTTCCGCTACGGTCAAGCTGATACCGTCCGTTGCAATAAAACCTTTTTTTACGACATATTTTTTTATAACATCATTTACGGCAAAAGAAATAAAATAAAAAATTCCGTTTCTTTTAATATCAACAATTTTTGTTGATGTATCAATATGTCCCGAAACGATATGTCCGCCGAGACGAGCCTTCAATGTTAAAGCTCTTTCCAAATTTACGACGGAATTTTTATTAAGCAAAGAAATATTAGTTATGTCGCTTGTCGTCGGACTGTAATCAAAACTAAGGATACGGTTGTTTTCCGTCTTACCGGTAACGGTTAAACAAACACCGTTAACGGCAATGCTGTCGCCCGTTTTGATATCATCCAGACAGGTTTCTATTTCTATTTTAGAATCGGTTATGTTTACTACTTTTCCCATATCTTCTATTATTCCGGTAAACAATTTATAAAACCTCCGGGTTTATAGTTTTTTCGCAAATTTTTAGCTGTCGTTTTCGCAAAAAGGCAATCATGTTCTCGTTTGCTCAA
>CALGGE010000085.1 GCA_937916125.1 uncultured Elusimicrobia bacterium
GGGACTTAACCCAACATCTCACGACACGAGCTGACGACAGCCATGCAGCACCTGTGCCCAGGCTCCCTTTCGGGCACGCCTGTATCTCTACCGGCTTCCTGGCATGTCAAGGGTAGGTAAGGTTTTTCGCGTTGCATCGAATTAATCCACATCATCCACCGCTTGTGCGGGTCCCCGTCAATTCCTTTGAGTTTTAACCTTGCGGCCGTACTCCCCAGGCGGTCGACTTCTCGCGTTGGCTTCGCTACCTAGCCCATACGGGCCCGACAGCTGGTCGACATCGTTTAGGGCGTGGACTACCAGGGTATCTAATCCTGTTTGCTCCCCACGCTTTCGTGCATGAGCGTCAGTGCCACCCCAGGGGGCTGCCTTCGCCATCGGTGTTCCTCCACATATCTACGCATTTCACTGCTACACGTGGAATTCCACCCCCCTCTGGCGCACTCCAGCCGTGCAGTCACAAGTGCCATTCCCAGGTTGAGCCCGGGGATTTCACACCTGTCTTACACAACCGCCTGCGCACGCTTTACGCCCAGTGATTCCGATTAACGCTCGCACCCTACGTATTACCGCGGCTGCTGGCACGTAGTTAGCCGGTGCTTGTTCTCCAGGTACCGTCAGCAGCGGAAGCTCTTAACCTCCGCCTTTTCTTCCCTGGCAAAAGAGCTTTACAACCCGAGGGCCTTCTTCACTCACGCGGCATTGCTGGATCAGGGTTCCCCCCATTGTCCAAAATTCCCCACTGCTGCCTCCCGTAGGAGTCTGGACCGTGTCTCAGTTCCAGTGTGTCCGTTCACCCTTTCAGGCCGGATACCCGTCTTAGCCTTGGTAGGCCGTTACCCCACCAACTAGCTGATAGGACACAGGACCATCTTAGAACGCATTACTGCTTTTACCCCTGTTTGATGCCAAACTGTGGTCTTATGCGGTATTAGCTCCGTTTTCACGGAGATGTTCCCCATTCTAAGGGAGGTTTCCCATGTGTTACTCACCCGTTTGCCGCTAACTCTTACGATACTCTGTAAGAATTCGCTCGACTTGCATGTGTTAGGCACGCCGCCAGCGTTAACTCTGAGCCAGGATCAAACTCTCCATAAAAAAATTTTATAGAGTTTTGCTTAAGCTCTTAATTACTTTAATAATATATGATTGCTCATATATAAACATCAAAAAAACAACTAGACCCTTAAATTGCTTGATTGCCCCTTGTACAGGGCACTCATCTGCATATTATTCAATTTTCAAAGACCTTTTTTAAGAGAGAAAAAAATACTCTGTCTTTGCTATTCGTCTTTCAGCAAAGATATTTTCTCTGCAATTATATTAAATCGGGTGCTTCATTCATTCCAGAAGACTTAAAATACCCTTAAATATCTAAACACTTCTTTTTATTTCAAAAAAGGTTGTTACTAAAAACTGCTTAAAGAACTTTTTGGTGGCGATGATTATACCACACTTTTAAAAATTTGTCAAGTACTTTTTTTATTTTTCTTTTCCTGACTGTTACGATCCGATTTTCGCAACGGACAAGGATTATATCACAATTTTAAAAATTTGTCAAGTACTTTTTTATTTTTCTTTTCCTAACTGTCGCGATCCGATTTTCGCAACGGGCAAGATTGTAACAAATCTTGTTTTTAATGTCAAGAAAAAAATTGCCAAACACTTTTCCGCATTTAACTACAATCAATCTATAAATTCGTCGAGAGTTTTGTTTCTCATCCCTTTAGAATACAAATATATAAACGGCACAAATAATAATGCCAAGCCCAAAGCAAAAATCAAACCGCCGCAAACCGCAATAGCCATAGGCTGATTGGTAGTTGCCCCCTCGCCAAGCCCGAGTGCAAGAGGAATAAGGCCGACGACGGTTGTCAATGTAGTCATTATAATAGGTCTTATATGATCCGCCGTAGCATCAACAACCATCTGTTTTAAAGCAATAATATCTCTGTATTTTTCCGGATCTTTCATAAAGTGATTATTATATCTGTCTACAAGCAAAATAGAAATATTAACAACGTTACCGACTAACATTATAACACCCAACATGGATATGGAATTGACGGATTGTCCGGTAACAAACAACACTATCAACGAACCGATAATACCGAGAGGTACTGCCGTCATAACTATTATAGGTTGTAACAAATTTTCGAATTGAGATGCAAGTATCATATAAATAATTATAATACCGAGCATTAATGCAAACGACACTTCGGAGAGAGCTTCTTTCATGGCAAGCATTTCACCTGTTATAAAAGCACTGACATCTTTGTTATTATATACATCATCAATGAGTTCCTGAAGTTCTTTAACGGCATCGGTAAAACTGCCTTTGACATTTGCCGTAACAAGATAAGTTCTTTCCCCCTCAACTCTCTTAATTGCAGGCAACGTCTTAACAAAATTTGCCTGAGCAATCTGTTTCAACTGAATAGTCATACCCCACGAAGAATACGCGGTCATTTCCAAAACTTTTTCAAGAGTATCTCTGTCGTCCGGTTTCATACGCACTCTTATATCCATTTCATCATCGGGAAGTTTTAATTTTGTGGCGACAAAACCCTTGATTGCGGCAAGAGTCATGGCTGAAATATCCTGAGTTGAAAGCCCGAAAAGAGAGGCTCTTTCTCTGTCAATATTAAGCCTTAATTCCGGAACTTCATCGGAAGGATCTATTTTTATACCGTAAAACTCAGGCATAGCTTCCATCTGATCTTTTAGTTTGTTTGCGTATTCTCTGAGTTTGGGAAGTTCTTTGCCTTTAAGTTCGACGGTAATACCGGAAGACGCTCCTATACCCGAACCGAACATACCTTGCTGAGTAACAAATTCAATTTCCAAATCTTTTATATTCCATCTTTTTATTTCATCACTCAGTTCGGCAACAATTTCATTTGTTGACAAGCCCTTAAATGCAAGATTAACGATAATTCTTGCCTGATAAACTCCCGTAGTTTCAACGGCTGCAGCACCCGTATCTTCTCCCGTAGAACCTACCGTAGTTGAAACATCTTTAACTTCGTCATATTTCGAGATTGCCCTTTCTATTCTTTTAACGACATCATCGGTAACTTCCAAAGGTGTGTCGGGATGCATGGACACATTTAACGTAAATCTTCTCTCGTCGGATTTTGCCATAAATTCTTTTGGAATATAATATACGGTAATAGCACCGATAACGGCATATAAAAATATAAAAGCAAAAACTCTAAATGCTTTGAAATTTAAAACCTGTTTTAATAACGGAACAAAATATTCGGAAATAGCTTGTCTGCCTGCCGTGATGGAAATATTTTTAACATTTGCCGTAAGTGCCAAACGAGGAACAAGAAACATAGCCGAGAATATGGAAGCCACCATTGCATAGGTAATTGTAAGAGCCAGCTGTTTAAATAATTGACCTATCATACCCGTAATAAAGACAAAAGGTATAAACACGGCAATAGTCGTAATGGTAGAACTTAATATTGCGGCAAAAAGTGATGACGTGGCATTATATATACATTCTTTTTTCGGCAGATCTTTATTTCTGTGCAGTTCCAATAAAATATTTTCAATAACAACGTTACCGTTATCGACAACCATACCGATACCGATGGTTAAACCTCCGAGGGACATGGAGTTGATTGTTATTCCCTGAAAATACATAATACTTAACGTTACACACAAACTTATAGGTATGGCGGTGTTGATAATACCCGAACCGACAAAACTTTTCATAAAGAAATACAACAAAATAAAAGTCAGCAAAATTCCCTGAAGACCGGACTGATAAATATTGCTTAAAGATTTCTTAATAAATATTGACTGGTCATAAGTTACTTTTATATCAATGTTTGCCGGAATTTTTTCTTTAATTTCTTTCAATTTCTCGTGAACGAGTTTGGACATATTTATTAAATTCGAACCGGATTGAGGAAATATTCCTATAGAAACATTTTCTTTTGAATTATATCTGGAGATACCTTTTCTGTCCTTTAAAGACTCTTTCACATCGGCAACATCTCGCATATAAACAATCTTTTCACCCGTTTCTCCCTCATAACTTCTGTCTCTTCTGTACCTTGCATCACCCTGTTTATTATCTCTTTTACCGAAAGAAAGATTTTCTATATCGGTAAGATTTTTAAATTCTCCGACGGTTTTAACTATATATTCATGTTTTTCTTCTTTGATTGTACCTGCAGGATATGTGATATTTGCCGTCTGCAACGAATTGATAACATCCGTAATTGACAGCTGGTTGGCAAGCAATCTTCCTTTATCTATTTCGACGAGAATTTCTTTTTGTTCACCGCCTTTTAAATCTACTTTTGCAACACCTTCAAGTCTTTCAAGCTCATCTTTAACATTTTTTTTCATTATATGACGAAGATCCGCCATCTGCATTAAATTCGGCTGAATATCAGTATAACTTACGGACAGAATCATGGCTTCGGTTTGCATAGGATTATACTTCAATACCACAGGTTCAAGAGCATCTTTAGGAAGAGATTCTTTTACCAAATCGATTTTTTCTCTGACATCCATAGAGGCAAAATCCATATCCGTTCCCCATAAAAACTCACATGAGACTATTGATACTCCCTCTTTGGAAATTGAAGAAACTCTTTTAATATTTTTCACCGTTCCTGCCGTTTCTTCAACAATTTTACTGATAAGTTTTTCGGCTTCCTCCGGGCCTGCACCTTCATATTTCGTAACAATTGTTATTTGAGGATATTCCATTGCAGGGAACAGTTCCTGAGGGATTCTGCTGAACGCAATTAATCCCATAAGAATTACGGATAAAAATATCATAACGGTTGTTACAGGTCTGTCAACGGGAAGTCTTAATAAACTCATTTTTATTTTCCTTATATAAATTTTTTATAAAGCCAAAATTTTTTAATATTCATTGCCGTTGTAGTTGAAACTTTTCAACCGGCGTTTATTATACATTGTCTTCAAAAGGGTTTCTGTTAAAAAATCTTTTATACAGTCTGTTTAACAAATTAAATGTTGCAACAAGCCCCAAACGCTTAAAGAACATCTTAACGCTGCTTTTAGGTTTCTCAAGAACATAATATGCCGTAGGAATAATCAACATGGTAAGCAGTGTCCCCGTAATTGTTCCGAATAGTACAGTCATACCGAGCGACGCCCACATTGCCGCGGACTCATCTCTGCTTAGTACCATCGGCAAAAGCCCTAATGTTTTCATTAACAAAGTTATAAGTTCAGGTCTTAACCTTTCTTTACAGCTTTCAAAAATGACTCGCAAAATATTTGTTCTTCCGACACGTCTTTGGTTGATTTTATCAACAATAATAATGGAACTGTAAACAATACAACCGAAAAGAATCATCATTCCTATCCACACGCCAAGACTGATAGATTTATTGAAGCCCCAAAGACAAAATGCCACACCTATTATACTTAACGGAAGTGAAAACATTATCAGTGCGGGCTGCATATAAGATTCAAATATAGACGCCAACACAAAAAATATCAATATAACAACAAGCGTTACGGCCAACATAAACTGTCCTCTGTTTTTGACTGTTTTTTCATAATCACCGGAAATATTAAATGAATAATCCTGAGGAAAAGCCACGCCTTTTAACGTTGTTTTTATTTTTTCCGCAGCGGTTGTCAAACCTATATTTGCTCTGTTGGCACTTATCTGAATAAATCTCTTTTTGTTCTTTCTCCATATTTCCTGATTGGACTTCAACTTACTCATATCGGTAACCTGTCCGACGTAAACAATATCGGAAATAGGATTAACTACCCCGATAAAAGGAATTTGATCGACGTATTGTATGCTATCCGGATAAAGACGACAAATAGTTTCAATTTCTTTACCTTCGCTTCTGTATTGCGTTGCAATAAGACCTCTTAACTGACAATGTAACGTATTACTTAAAAAATATGTTGTTAAGCCGAACACTGCCAGCCTGTCATAATCGACGGTAAGGATAACTTCCGGTTCATCTTCTCTCATTCTTATTTTTACGTCGGTAAGTCCTTTAACCTGCTGTAATCGTCCCGAAGCCGAAAATGCAAGTTGTTTTAAAGTATCATAATTTTGCCCGTAAAAATCGATAAAAATTTCTTTTGACGCCATAGCCTGAGAGTCCTGAAAATACACAAATGCCGGAGAAAACTCTCCGAAACGTTTTCTGAACTCTTCTTTAAACTCTTCGGCTTTTTCATAGACGGTAACTTCGACAAAAGTATGAAGTTTTTCCACTTTCGAAGAAACTCTCTCTACCTGATCTTTGTACTCCATTAAAGCTTTTTCCATTTTACGAACAACTTCATTGGAGACTTCTATTCTGGTGGCAGGCGGGAATTGTATGCCTATACGGAAAGTATTTACATTTGCGGCATCAAGAAATTCGGAGTCTCTTGTCATCATTATTCTTGCCGAGAAAAGAAACAGTGCCAACACGACCAGCCACACATAAGTCTGCCATCTAAAACAAAATTTTAACATTTTACCGTAAATATGACGAACTTTTATGTACCATTTCTGAAAATCCAAATCAAATTTATTCTGCCATCTGTAAATTTGCGGAGGAATAAAAATAAGCGTTACGATAACGGATGCAACAAGTGCAAAAGTTATGGCAAGACCAAAAGGCACATACATTTGACGAACTTCAGGATCTAAAAAAACCAACGGCAGAAATACGATAATGGTTGTAACCGTCGATGCAAAAATCGGTTGCCACATTTCAGCCGTACCGTTTATGACAAGACGAGCCTTATTTGTATAAGTTTTTCTGTGAAAATGGAAAGAAATATTTTCCAGCACAACAATTGAATTATCCATAACATTAGCCATACCCATAGCAAGTCCGCTTAATGTCATAATGTTAAACGTCTGTCCGGTAAAATACATCATAATTATGGACATAAATAAGCTTAAAGGCATAGTTGTGGCAACGATAAAAATACTTCTGACATTTCTCATAAAGAGAAATAAAATTGCGGCAAGAAGAACACCGCCCTCAAGTAATGCCTCTACAAGAGATTTTATTGCTTTTACTATGTATTCCGCATCATTTTTAACAACCGTAATTGTAATATCGTCATCAATTACCTGTTTCAGTTTATCGACGATTTTTAAAACCTCGTTTGCAACTTTGATGGTATTTCCGGTTGATTCTTTCTGAACATATATTGAAACAACATCCTGTACATTAAGCCTTGAATACGATGTAGGTTCATAATAGGAATCTCTTATAGTTGCTATATCTCCTATCGTAACAACGGAACCTGCCGGCGTTATTGCTATGGCGGTATTTTTAATTTCGTCTATATTCGTATATTCACCCGTTGCTCTTATGACAAAGTTTTGATTATATTGATTTATTTCTCCTGCCGATACCGACAAATTTGCAAGATTTATTTTATTGACGACTTCAAGGATGGAAAGTTTGTATCCCAAAAGTTTGGCATTATCCATTTCAATTAAGAATTTTCGTTCACGTCCGCCCCCGAACTCCACGTTTGCAACGCCGGAAACTCTTAAAAGTTTTTCTTTTATCTGTTCTTCGGCAATTTCTCTCAGTTGTTCCGGAGTTTTCAACGGAGAACTTAACGCCATAATTATTATCGGGCTGTCGGACTGTTCAAACTTTGCAATGATAGGTTTTTCACTCTCTTTCGGGAGATTGTTTTTTATCATTGCAATTTTTTCTCTTATATCGATAACAACAAAATCCGTATTGATATTGTGATGAAAGGTCATCATAATATTGGATTCGGACTCTTTGGAAGAAGAAATCATTTCCTTTAAACCGTTAATTTCGGAAAAGACTTCTTCCATAGGTTTGGTAACATACTTTTCCACTTCGGAAGCGGCAACACCGCCTCTTAAACGTGTAATAACACTTACCAAACCTGTCTGTGTACTTGGATTTAATTCTACGGGAATTCGGAATGTGGTTATGGCAGAAAACATTATCATGGCAATAACAAGCATTAAAGTTGTTATCGGTTTTCTTATTCCAAATGCAATCATATTAAAAGCAGAAGATTGGAAAATCAAAAGATCGGAAGCGGACGTTATAATTTCCTAATCTTCTAATCTTCTCTTCTTCTAATCCTCCAAATGCGGTAAGCAGTTTATTTTGTTTCTACTTTATCTTCTATAGATTCAAGGAATTTTACTTTCATACCGTCGGAAAGCTGACCTTGAGTTTCAATAACTACAAGTTCGCCGACGTTTATTCCGCTAAGTATAACCGTTTTATCCATAAGTTTTTCGCCCAACTGGCACGGCCTCATCATAATGGTACCCTCACCGGGCGTTCTGAAATCGGGAGTTACTACCGGGACCAAAAAAGCATTTTCGTTCAAAGAAACTATACTGTCATTAGGTACAAGCATAACATTTTTCAATTCTTTAAGAAGTATTACACCTCTTCCGAACATTCCCGACCTCAACAAGCCTTCGCTATTTTCCACATTGATTTTAATTGTGGATGTTCTTGTTCTTTCTTTAACGGTAGGTGCAATCTCTGCCAAAGTGCCTACAAATTCTTTACCGTGATAAGAGTCGCAATTTATGGATACGGTTTGACCGACAGCCAATTTGTGAACATCTTTTTCCGGAATATCAACTTCGAAATTCGTACCTTTATCACTTATAAACTTTGCAACCACATCCTGAGGAGTTATATAATCTCCCGGTTTTATTATAATCTGTGCCAATATTCCGTCGGCGGGAGCGACAAGATTTGTTTTTGCCAGATTGGACTGTGACAGTTCCAACTCGGAAAGAGCGGCTTTAACTTTTGATCTGGCAGATTCAATTTCATACTTTGCTTCATATAACTTACTTTCGGAGAGAGCTTTCATTCTGTAGAGTTCTTCGTAAACTTTGTATCTTTCCATAGATGAATTATACGCGGAGACTTCACTTCTGTACTTACTCTTTGCATAATCGGCTTTAGTCATGGCATCTTTCGGATCAAGAGAACAAATAACTTTTCCTTTCTCTATCATATCGCCTTCTCTGTAATTGAATGTTGCCAGCTGTCCGTCAAGCTCAAACCTCATTTCGTTTTCGACGGCACCTTTTATTGTTCCCATAACGGTATAAGTATCTCTGTAATCTTCGATGGCGGCTTTTTTCACTTTAACGGTTATCATATCTTTCTTTTCTTCAACAACTTTATTATTTGCAAATCTTAAGAAATATACGACCAAACCTATCCCTACCAGAACAAGTATCAAGAGCGTAAACAAAAGATATTTTTTTAATTTAGGATACTTTTGATTAAGCCGGTTGTATCTGTACGTGATATTTTCCATGCCTCTGTAGTATAAAAATTTAAGATTCAAGGTATTCTCCTTTTTTATTTTTTATCTTAATGACATCAATGTAAGTCTTTCAAGTTCGACAATGGAAGAAATATTGGAATACAATGCTCTCGTAAACGAAGATATCGCTTCGGCATAATTCCAAGATTGTTCCATTAGTTCGACGGTTTGAACTTCATATAAATCATTTCTCTTTTTCATAAGTGCAAGTTTTCTTTCTTTAACTTTCAATTCGTTTCTGTAAACTCTTGCAGTACTTAAAGAAATTACGTATTCGTTATAAGCTTTCTCTACCGCTATTCTGCCCTCTCTGAGCAAATCAACCAATTCGGCGTTTATTTGTCGTTTTGAAATTTCACTTTCTTTTGCATCAACAAAATACTGTATATCGTCGAGAATTGATAACTGAACACTGAAGACATCCGTTTCAACTCTCTTACTGGCGTCAACTATAGACGTAGGATCGGTTCTATCCATAGTATAGGAAGCACCGAGTGAGTTGCCCCATAAACCCCATGCCAATTTAGCACCTAAACTCCAAGATGTAGTCAACTGCAAAGGTTCGGTAACAAACGCTTCACCGGCCTTACCGTAGAAACCTTCCGCAGTAATTTTAGGTAAAATCTTGGCTCTGTTGATTTTTATTTTTTCGTCAGCCATCTCCAACTGTACTCTTGCGGACTGAACATCCAAATTGTTACTCTGCACAAAACTTATACAATCCTGTAAATTGAACGATATTTCAAACGCATCCGCCGGCAATTCGTCGGAAACGGTGGCAGGTATCTCTTCGAGCGTGGGCACTCCCACTATTTCGGCAAGTTTTTTTGTGGAAAATTCGAGATTAATTCTTGATGAAGATAAAAGATTTTCAACTTTATCTCTGAAATTTTCGGATTCCGCCAAATCAAGTTCCGAAATAGCTTTAGCTTTATATTCTATCTGTGTTTTAGAAAATAAATTTTCCACTTCTTCAAAAGCTTTACTTAAAGCGGTAAATTCCATCTTCAACGTTAAATATTCATAATATGCATTTTTTACTTTGGCGTAAAGGTCTTCCCTTGTTTTGGTATAATTGAAATTGGCGGCATCTTTCATCAACTGATTATATTTCAACGTAGCTCTTGTTCCGCCACCCTGATATATGGGCATACTGGCTCTTACACCGACACTTTCCGATTTGTATTCTTCCGTATTAACCGTTGTACCGAGTGCGGTTTTACCTTTCGAAGTTTCGCTTTGTAAAACAACCTGAGGGAAATACGAACGTATGGCACCGGTAACCCTTAACTGTGCCAAATCCACCTGCTCCGCCGCAACGGCAACTTTTTGATCTCTTGCCTGTGCAAGCTTCAAACATTCTTCAAGAAACTCATCTTTCTCGCAGAAAACAACTGACGGAAACATCAAACATAAAGTTATGATACTTACAAATTTTTTAATCACCCGAATTTCCTTTATTTTTGAAAATCTTTTTTCCGTAAACTATCAATAAAACCGCTGCAGCAACCAAAACAAATATTACCGTAGGAACTATATATTTTACAACATAATTATCCATAATATATTTGGCATAATCTTTACCGCAAAGATAAACGCCCAATGCCAAAATTGCCCAAGATAAAGCATATACCGCCACGGATAAAAGATAAAAAATCTTTTTCCCCGTCTTCTGTCCGTAATAACCGAAAAGAGCTGCTCCCAACCAACCGACCGGAATATTTATGGCAATTAAAATTATTCCTATTATTACTTCAGCAGTAAATTTTATCGTCATTTTTTTACTTTTTTATGAACTAAAATTTCGTCCAAACAAGAGACATTATTCTTTACCCTTGCAAGAAACTTTTCGTATTCCGAAAGATTCGGGTTATGTTCCAACAAAAGTTCCAATCCCGAAATTATATCTTTTTTTATATCACCTGAAGTTTCTTTCTTTTTCGGAATAGTGTGCATTACACAAAGGTTTCTGGCTGCGGAAGGTTTAATATGTATCAAATCGAGACCTATTCTTTTTGCGATAAAGCCCAAAATATCAATTTCGTCCTTTACGTAATCTTCGTTGTTTAAAGTTTTTATCAAATCTTCTATACCGAAATAAAGAACGGGATGAAAGTCAATCTCATCAAAACCTTCTATTCCCGAGGAAGCTTCCTTAAAATCTTCAAGCATTTTCTTTCTGTAATTTGCAGCCATCGCCTCATGTTCTTTGGGATACACGTAAGCTATCAGCTCGTTGGCTAAATCCTGATAAATAAAAAAATGCTCATGATAAAAGAAATTATTACATTTCGGACACCGTACGGTATTAAAACGCCCCGACAAAATAAGCTCTCGCAAGTCGGGATCATCAAAAACATTTACGGCTTTCCACAATTCGGCCTCAAACTTTTCTCCGCAGCTGCATTTGATTTCACAATTTGTTAATATAGACATATGTATATTCTAACATATTAAGATGTTTTTTTCAATAATTTTTAATTACTCTCGACCGTAAAGTAATCGAACATATATTTAAAACTTAAATTTGCAATTTTTAAATTTGAAAAAGTTTCGTATAATCTCTTTTTAGACTTGTTTAACATTTCCGAATGAATGCCGTACCTTAAAGCAAGAGAAGCCTCAATATATGCCGAAAGTTTGTCGCACATTTCTACAAGTTTACCGTCGGCGGCATTAAATTCGTTTTTATTATATTTTTCGTCAATATCGCCTGTTTCGATAAACTTAACTTCATTATTTTCCGCTATTCTGTTGGTAAATTCATGTTCCACAAAATATTTCATTTCAAAATGCCACGTCGGCGGAAGAAGAGGAAGAATTCTGTTTTCAACCTGTTTTTTCTCGTATTCTTTTATAATATCTTCCAGTCCTTCAACGGAAAATTTCACGGGGCTTATAATATCTTTGGTTAAAATTTCCGGCAGATCATGAAAGAGTGCCGAGAAGAAATTGTTATATGCTCTTTTTTCGCATACGCCCATTTCCATAGAGAAAAGATATACGAAAATCGCAACGATAAACATATGCCCGAGCACAGTAGTTTTTGGCTGTCTGAAAAGCTGTGCCCATCTCTGCTGAAATCTCAGCTGACCGCAGAGATCCAAAAATCCGTAATATTTTTTATTCATTATCAGTTTTTTTACGCCGACGAAATCCTGATATTTCGATATGCAGGAATCTACGGTTTCTTTGGTAGTATCTATTCCGTAAAGTACCCGGTTTAACGGATAAATAATACCAAACTCCCATCTTGTGGAAAATTCATGAGAAGCAGCCAAAATTCTTTTTTCGTATTTGGAATATTCGTCGTCGAAAAGATACCGTTCAAACCTTTTTGTAAAATCCGCTCCCAAATCTTCGATATCTCCTTTTAAATTTTCAAGCACCCATTTGTTGAGCTCTTTTTTCTTTTTGGACATTATCTCGTGATAAACTTCCGGTTTTAAATCGGTCAGCATCGTCCTATGAAAAAATTCGAAAATTGCACCTTCTATAAGGTTAATCCAATTTATATTTTTGCCTTCTTCCTCGTCAAACTTTGCAATTATATAGGCAATAATCATTTTGTGTGCCTGTTTATCAATTTCAAAAAAATCAAACGGGCGGATATGATCGTTCCAGCGTAGAATATTTGCTGCGGAAAATATACGTTCTATTACTTGTTTTGTTATCATTTTTGACTCCTGTTTAAACTATGAAAATTATATCATTTTTATAAAATAATAAAAAGAAAAATTTATTATTCTATAACCGAAAGAAATTTTTCTTTATTTCATTCGGTATATTTTATGATATTTTTTTGCGGGCTACGGTGTAAACGGGGAATAAATTTATATCTTCTTTGGGAAGTTCCACATCTACGGCAATGTTTGCCTGCCCGGGAGAAAGAGTATCGACAATTTTTTTTGTGCCGGCAATTTTCATATTGCCGATTTTTAATTTGTAAGGTGCAAATCGGTAAGGCGAAAGCAAATCTATTTGGTCGCCTTTTGAAAGTTTATGTCTTAATTCCAATGTTATGATATTATCTTTTACCTCTCTGACAAAACCGCAATTTCTGTAATCGCTTTTGCTTCCGGTATCATTATAATCCTGTGCAGCATCGTCGGGAACACCGTTAAAAAAGCCTAAAGTATATCGTCTGTTTTGAAGAGTTTCAAGTTCTTTCATATATATTTCGCTGTTCCATGCCGACGGATTTTTATAATAATCGTCAATTGCTTTCCTGTAAATTCTTGCCGTTTGTGCGACATAATATTCACTTTTGTTTCTGCCCTCAATTTTTAAAGAATCTATTTTTGCGTCCAAAATTTCATTAAGTTTGGGCATTAAACATAAATCTTTTGAATTAAAAAAATATGTTCCTTTATCGTCTTCTTCTATCGGATAATATTTGCCCGGACGCTCCTGTTCTTCCAAATACATTTTATACTTCCATCTGCAGGAATGGGCACAAGCTCCATGATTGGCACTGCGTGATGCCATAAAAGCAGATATCAAACATCTTCCCGAATAGCTGATACACATCGCTCCGTGAATAAACATTTCTATTTTTATATCGGGACATTTTTGTTTTATTTCTTTTATCTCGGAAAAAGAAGTCTCTCTCGCCATAACGCACTGTGCCGCACCCATATTCTTCCAAAAATTTACGGTTAAATACGACGAAATATTTGCCTGCGTGGAAATATGTATGGGCAAATGAGGAATTCTTTCATGGACAAACTGAAAAACTCCCGGATCGGAAATAATTACTCCGTCGGGATTTAATTCTTTTATCGTATTTACAAATATTAAAAGTTTGTCGATATCTTTATTGTGAGAAAATAAATTTAATGTAAGATAGATTTTTTTATTGCTGTTATGAACAAATTCTATGCCTTCTTTTAAATGTTCCAAAGGAAAGGACGACCTTGCTCTTAACGAAAGGTCCGGCGTGCCGGAATAAACGGCATCCGCACCATAAAGTATGGCGGTTTTAAGCCTTGATAATGAACCTGCAGGCAACAGTAATTCGCTTTTCATTTTATTCCTTATATTTTTAATAAAAATCCGTTTTGTTCCATACGGAATATTTTCGGTTATTATACTATTTTTAAAAAATAATATAAAGTTTTAATAAGGCAATAAAATATAAAGAGCGGGATTACCGCTATGTCGCAATCCCGCCCCGTCAGAATGATAGTAGTATCCTGACAATTGATTAATAAAAATATTTAATATACAACATCAATATGTCCATCAGTACCAGGTGCTATACCATGAGTAATATTGTAAGCAAGGCGAAGAAATACATTTTCTTTCCCTGCTACAAGATCTGATGGTATTGGTGCCAGTGCATGAAAAAAAACTCTGGGATCTCCATCGGCTGTTCTGCTTGGAGTAAACAAAGAAAAATATCTGTTACCTCTTGAATCAATACCCAGTTCAGGAATAAAGCTTGTCCAATCTGTTTGTGTACTTTGTCTCTGATAGAAATATCCATACTCTGAATAGTATGCCTTTTGAGCTGCTAATATTGTACCCATTAATGCATACCCCTCTGTCATTTTAGCTTTTTCAGTATAGTTTCTATAAATAGGAACTGATACAACAGATAGGATAACTACGATGGCTATTGTAATTACCAACTCTACTAAGGTAAAACCTTTTAATTTTCTTTTCATAATTCTTCTCCTTTTTTTAGTTTTTTGCCGTTCATTGTACATTGTACATCATACATTGTACATTGCCGTTCTCAACTCTTCAACTCTTCAACTTTTCAACTACAAAAAGCTTTATCGGAAAAAATAGGCATAACACAAGCTGCAATGAGCAATATTTTATCGGGTAAATTTCTTACTAAGGTATCAACCGTACAAAAAATTGCTAAAGCACTTAACGTTCCCGTAGGATATTTGATGGATGAAGCTCAAGAAATAAATTTAGAAAACAATAATATAATTTTAGATTTGCTGAATAATCAAAATAAGATATTGAGTGAAATCAACGAGAAAATAAATATAGGTCTTGAACTGTTAAAAAAAATAAAAGCGGATAATAAAGATTAAAAATCTGTCTAAAACACGAATTATTTATTAATTTGTGTTTTTTTATTTTGCAAAGAAAATTTTTTATGCTATAATAACGAAACTATAATTTAAAATATAAAAATACAATAAATTGCGATAAGGAGAAAATATGGATACATTGGCTTTAGTTTGCACGTATAACGAAGCAACAAATATAAAAAATGTTATTAACGACATTTTAAATTGCGGGCTTAACGATATTGAAGTTTTGATTGCCGATGATTGTTCTCCGGACGGAACATATAAAATAGTTGAAGAAATGGCAAAACAAAATCCGAAAGTCCATCTGCTTTTAAGAAAAGAAAAAAGAGGCAGAGGATATGCCGGTATAGATGCTTTCAAGTGGGGGTTGGAGCACGGTGCAAAATATATTGTAGAGCTTGACGGTGACGGGTCGCACAATCCAAAATATATAAAGAATTTCAGAGAGCTGATAGAAAATTGCGATGTTGTTATCGGTTCTCGTTTTGTTGACGGCGGTTCGGACATACAGAGAGGGTTTATAAGAAAGGCAGTCAGCGGTTTTGCCGAAGTATATTTACGCTTCTTTGTAGGTGCAAAAGTTGCCGATGCGACATCGGGTTACAGAATGTTTAAGAGAGAAATTGTAGAAAAATTTATTAATAAATTACAAGCATCCGATCCGTTCATCGTTACCGAAATGCTTTATTATACAAACAAAGAAAAAGCAAATATCAAAGAATATCCTATAGATTTTCTTGAAAGAGCTTCGGGAGAATCAAAGTTGAAACCGATTACTTTGGTAAAATACCTTTTTAAAGTTTTAAAATTAAGATTAACGGCATAAAAACGGAGTTTTTTAATGGCAGCGGAATTCGTACATTTACATAATCATACGGAATATTCGTTATTGGACGGTTTAACCAAACTTACAAAAAAGGGTAAACCGTTGGAACTTTTTAATATTATAGGAAAGCAATATCAAATGCCGGCACTTGCAATTACCGACCACGGCAATATGTACGGTGCAATGGAATTTTATTGGGCTTGTCTTGATAGCGGTATCAAACCCATTATAGGTTGCGAAGTTTATGTCGCCAAGAAAAGCAGATTTGATAAAGATAAAGAAACGGGCGGTTATCATCATTTAATACTTCTTGCAAAAGATAATGAGGGCTACAGAAATCTTTCTTATCTTGTCAGTGCAGGATTTACGGAAGGTTTTTATTACAAACCGAGAGTAGATAAAGAACTGCTCGAAAAATATTCAAAAGGGCTTGTCTGTTCTTCTGCCTGTTTGGCAGGGGAAATTCCGTCGCTTCTTGCAAGCGGTAATAAGAAAGAAGCAAAAAAAGCCGCAATGTGGTATCAGGATGTTTTCGGTAAAGGAAATTACTATATTGAAATTATGGATAACGGACTTCCCGAACAGAAAGCATTGATAGCACCTCTTTTGGAACTTTCCAAAGAAACGGGCATACCTTTGGTTGCAACAAACGATTGTCACTATTTGAAGCAGGAAGATGCTTATTATCACGATATTTTGTTGTGTATAAATACGCAAAAAAGTATTAACGATCCCGACAGAATGAGAATGGGGTCGGATCTTTTTTATTATCGTTCTCCGGAAGATATGATAAAAACTTTTTCTTATGTTCCGGAAGCAATAAAAAATACTCTTGTTATTGCCGAAATGGTGGATGTAAAAATAAGAAAAGGCAACGGAGATTTACTGCCGAATTTTGAAGTTCCCGAAGGGTTTACGTCGCAAACATATTTGGAACATTTATGTCGCGAAGGATTGAAAAGAAGATATCCCGTTATAGAAAAGAAGCATACCGACAGGCTTGAATATGAACTTTCCGTTATTAAGAAAATGGGTTTTGCATCATACTTTTTAATTGTGTGGGACTTTATAAAATATTCCAAAGATCACGGTATTCCCGTCGGTCCGGGAAGAGGTTCCGGAGCAGGTTCGATTGTTACATATACATTGGGAATTACCGATATTTGCCCGTTGAAATATGATTTGCTTTTTGAAAGATTTTTAAATCCCGAAAGAGTTTCAATGCCTGATCTCGATATCGATTTTGCGGATTTCGGGAGAGAGCAGGTTATTGATTACGTAAGAAACAAATACGGGCAGAACAATTGTGCACAGATTATTACTTTCGGTGCTATGGAAGCAAAGATGGTAGTAAAAGATGTCGGCAGGGTTTTGGGATTTACTCCGGCAGAAACACAGAAAATTGCAAATGCGATTCCTGCCAAATCTTCTATTCCCGATGCTATGGTTGAATCGAAAGATTTGCAGGATATAATAAAGAAAGATCCTCGAGTTGCGGATTTAATTAAAATTTCGGCAAAACTTGAAGGAACAAAAAGACACACAGGTGTTCATGCTGCAGGTTTGATTGTTGCACCCGAAGATGTCCGTCATTTTTCGCCTCTTGCAATCGGTAAGAAAAATGTGGTAACTACACAATATGATGGTAGAATTTTACCTGATTTGGGGCTTTTAAAGGTTGATTTTTTAGGATTACAAAACTTAACAATCATAAATGAAGCAATAAAACTTATAAAAAAGAAAGAACCTGATTTTGATATAGAAAAGATTTCTCTCGAAGACGAAAAAACATTTAACCTTTTGCAGGAAGCAAAAACTTTCGGTATCTTTCAGCTGGAATCCGAAGGCATGAAAGATCTTGTCAGAAGAATGAAACCCGGCAATATTGACGATATTACGGCATTAAATGCTCTTTATCGTCCCGGTCCTATCGGTGCCGGAATGCTTGATGTTTTTGTGGACTGTAAACACGGAAGAAGAAAAGTTGTTTATGACCATCCTTTACAGGAACCGATACTCAGAAACACTTACGGCGTTATTCTGTATCAGGAACAGGTTATGCAAATGGCTATGGCGATAGGCGGTTTTACGGCAGGGCAGGCCGACGGATTAAGAAAAGCCATGGGTAAAAAACTTATAGATAAAATGCAGGCTGCCAGAGAAAAATTTGTAGAGGGTGGCAGAGCCAAAGGTATTGACCCGTCAATAACAAATAAAATTTATGATAATATGGTAACATTTGCCGGTTACGGTTTTAATAAATCCCATTCTGCTGCCTATGCTTATGTTACATACAGAACGGCATATTTAAAGGCTCATTATACACTTGAATATATGACCGCATGTATGAATAACGAACTTGGCAACTCGGCAAAATCCGGCGAAGTAAAAAAACTTATCGAATATATTGAAGATGTTAAAAATTTCGGTATAAAAACACTTCCTCCCGATATAAGATATTCAAAAGAGGAATTTTCCGTTGAGGGAAAAAATATCAGGTTCGGACTTTTGGGCGTAAAAAATGTCGGTGAAGGTGCTGCGGAAAATATAGTTAAAGCAAGAGAAGAAAAAGGAAATTTTGAATCTTTTGAAGATTTTCTCGATAAGATAGATTTATCTGCCGTAAACAGAAGAGCAATTGAGTGTCTCTGTAAAGCCGGATTATTTGACTGTTTCGGTAAAAACAAATTGGAAGTTCGGGCAAAAATTCTTGACGATTTGGATGGAACTTTGCAGAAAACCATAAAATCCAAAAAAGAAAAAGATGATAATCAGGGTTTTCTTTTTGATGCGGGGGAAATGTCGGTTGCAAGCGTAAACGTTATGGATAAGAAAACGCCGCCTCTTGACGAAAATCAGGCACTTGAATACGAAAAAGAAGTTCTTGATTTTTATCTTTCGGGGCATCCTCTTGAAAAATATAAAAGAGATATGATTGCATTTTCAATGTACAGCATGGATAAAGTTCCCGTCCCGCCGGAAGGAACGGATTTTACTACGGCAAAAATCATAAGAGTTGCAGGTATGGTAACTTTTGTTAAAAATCTCGTAACCAAAAACGATAAAACCAAAACTTATGCAACTTTCCGTGTTGAAGATATGACGGGTTATTTGGAATGTATAATGTTCCACAAAACTTACGAAAGATTTGCGGAAAAACTTCAGGAAAAAGCAATTGTTGTCGTTAAGGGGAAACTTTTAAGCGGTAAAGATAAACCGAAACTTGCCGTTGAAGAATTTTATTCCATCGACGAAGCAAAACAAAAGTTTCCGCCTTTCTTAGGCTCTTTAAGAATACAGATTTCAGCCGTTGCACTTGATGACGATATGTCCGAAAGAATTATAAGTGTCGTATCGAAATATCCGGGGAAATCAAAAGTTTATTTGGATATAAAAGATTATAAAACCGACGACTATTCGATTGAAACCGAATATACCGTAAAATATACCGACGAATGTATAAAGGAATTGGAAGATATTACCGGAAAAGGTACTGTAACGTTGCAGTATAAGAATATATGATAAAAATAGAATTTGTCGAAATACCGAATATTAAGCAGAAACCGCAGACGAGGGAAGAACTTTTTTCGGTGTGGAATAACATTGCCAAACATCCGATAGAAAAAAGAGTACGACATTATTTAAATGTTTTTAAAAACGGAACGGATGAAGATATTTTCGGCGAGTTGGCTTTCTGTATTTTTACGCCTCAGTCAAAAGCTCTTTCCTGTTGGAAAGCCGTAAATGTTTTGGATGAAAAAAAACTCCTTGTCAAAGGAACTTGCGAGGAAATATCCGAAAGTATAACGGGTGTTCGTTTTCAGAACAACAAAGCAAAGTTTCTCGTGCAGGCAAGAGAAAAGTTTTTATCAAACGGTAAAATAAAAATTAAAGATTTTTTGAAATCTTTTAAAAATTCCCGCGATTTAAGAAACTGGATTATTAAAAATATAAAAGGTATCGGCTGCAAGGAAGCCGGACACTTTTTAAGAAATACGGGACTTGGGCTTGATTTGGCAATTTTGGACAGGCATATTTTAAGAAATTTAAAATTTTATAATGCCATTGATGATATTCCCGAAACTTTAACCGCGAAAATATATTCGGATATCGAACAAAAAATGATAAAATTTTGCAATGATATAAAAATTCCCATGTCGCATACGGATTTACTTTTTTGGGCTATGCAGACCGGCGGAATTTTTAAATAAAATACGGAAGATTTAAAAACTTTGTATTTTTTTTATTTTTTTGTATAATACAGACTATTAATTTTATCAAAATATAAATAACAGGAGAGTAGTATGGCTTACAAGTTAGTGTTAATCAGACACGGTGAAAGTGTTTGGAACAAAGAAAACAAATTTACCGGTTGGACTGATGTTGATTTATCCGAAAAAGGCGTTCAGGAAGCAATAAAAGCCGGACAGGATTTAAAGAAAGAAGGTTTTTCTTTTGATTTGGCATATACTTCCGTTTTGAAAAGAGCCATTAAAACATTGAATAATGTTTTGGAACAGATGGATTTGTTATGGATTCCGGTAGAAAAATCATGGAAACTTAACGAAAGACATTACGGTTCTTTGCAGGGTTTGAATAAGTCCGAAACGGCAGCGAAATTCGGTGAAGCACAGGTGAAAATTTGGAGAAGAAGTTACGATACTCCGCCCGAACCGCTTACGGAAGACGATGAAAGATATGCCGGAAAAGATGCAAGATACAAAAATTTGGACAAAAAAGAAATTCCTTTAACGGAATGTTTAAAAGATACCGTTGCCAGAGTTGTTCCTTTCTGGGAAAATGAAATTGCACCCAAAGTTAAACAGGGTAAAAATATTATCATTGCCGCACACGGCAACAGCCTTAGAGCTTTGGTAAAATATCTCGACAGCATAAGCGATGAAAATATTGTCAATTTAAATATTCCTACGGCTATGCCTTTGGTTTATGAACTTGATGATAATTTGAAACCGATTAAGAGTTATTATGTCGGAGATCCGGAAGCCGTTAAGAAAGCGATGGAAGCGGTTGCCAATCAGGGCAAAAGCAAGTAGAGTAAAAAATCGACCTTTTGATTTCTTATATGTCGGTATATTTAGTTGAGCGGTTAAATTGTTTCATAAGGAGATTGTCATGAGAAAGAATTTTGGACAGCAGACTTGGCTTTATCCCATGCCGGTATTGATAGTGGCGGCTTACGACGAAAACGGCAATGCAAATGCAATGAATGCGGCTTGGGGCGGTATATATGATACCAATAAAATAATAATTTGCCTTGACGAAAGCCATAAAACCACTAAAAATATTAAAGCAACACAGGCATTTACCGTCAGTATTGCCGATGCCGCACATGTAACGGAGTGCGATTATTTGGGAATAGCATCCGGAAATAAAATTTCTGACAAACTTGAAAAAGCCGGCTTCAGTACGGAAAAAAGTTCTTTTGTCAATGCTCCGATAATAAAAGAACTTCCCATGACACTTGAATGCAAGCTGATAAAGTTTGACGATAACGGGAATATTATTGCCGAAATAGTTAATGTGAGTGCCGATGAAAAGGTATTAAACGAACAGGGAACCGTTGATCCGGAGAAACTGCAGGCTATCAGTTATGACAGTGTGCAACATTATTATTTAAAGGTTTCGCAAATTGTCGGAAAAGCTTTTTCAGACGGCAAGAAAATACTATAGGTGAAATTTGCCTTGCATTTTTCTTGACAAATTAAATGGTTTTTATTATAATAAACCGATTTTAGAAGTAAAAAAATAAAGAAGTCGTCCCGACTCACCTTCACCTGTCGTATAAGGGAAAAGGTTACGGTTTTAAAATATACTTAACTTATTACTGTTAATTATTTTATTATGGGACGGTGTATCTTTAGGCCGTTCTATTTTTATTTTGTGCAGGTATAACCTGCGGGGAGGATAGTATAGATATAAGAAGATATCGTACTAATCAGTACATAAGAGTTCCTGAAGTAAGACTTATTGACGAAAAAGGCGAGCAGGTTGGTGTAGTACCTACGGCCGAAGCTTTAAAAAGAGCAAGGATTGCAGGGTTGGATTTGATAGAAATATCACCGCAGGCAAAACCGCCTGTATGCAAAATTATAGATTATTCAAAGTTTCGCTATGACTTATCCAAAAAGGAAAAAGAGTCAAGGAAGAAACAAAAAAATGTGCAAGTAAAAGAAGTGAGATTAAGAACAAGAATAGCCGAAAATGATTTTAACGTTAAGCTTAATAAAATAAGAGAATTTCTTGAAGACGGGAACAAAGTACAGATAACCGTTATGTTTTCCGGAAGAGAAATGCAGCATAAGGATTTAGGTTTGGCGGTACTTGAAAAAGTAAAAGAACAGGTTGCGGATATAGCTTCCGTCGAGGGGAAACTTTCCTCTATGGGGACAAGATCATTTGCAACATTATCACCTAAAAAAACAAAAAAATAAATATATAAATATTTAATGGAGGAATATCAATTATGCCTAAAATGAAAACTCATACAGGTGCCAAAAAAAGATTCAGATCTACCGGCACAGGTAAATTGAAGTTTAAAAAACCGGGTGCAAGACACTTATTAACCGGAACGGCACCCAAGAAAACAAGAAGTTTAAGAAAATCCGGAATAGTAAACGATACGGATATGTCGAGAATGATTAAGTTTATGCCGTATTCAAAATAATTAAGAAGTATTTGCGAAATTTTTAAGGAGATTTACCAATGAGAGCAAAAAGTGTAGTTTATACAAGACAGAGAAAGAAAAAAACTTTCAGACTTGCCAAAGGATATTATGCAACAAAGAAAAACCGCTGGAGAATGGTAATTCAGCAGGTTGAAAAATCTTTGGTATATGCATATAATGACAGAAAAGACAGGAAAGGAACATTCAGAAGAATGTGGATAGTCCGTCTTAATGCCGCAGTAAGAGAAGAAGGTTTATCTTACAACAGATTTATTCACGGTTTGAAAAAAGCCAATGTTATTTTGGATAGAAAAATGCTTGCCGAAATTGCGGTTACGGATACGGCAACATTTAAACAATTGGTAGAAATAGCTAAAGCTGCATAAGATTCCTTATGAATTCTTCTCCGATTAAAACTATAATACTGTTTTTTACAGCACTTATATGTTTGGGGACGTTTTTACTGTGTCTGCCCGTTGCTTTGCAGGACGGTGCCGAATTTTCGGTACTGACTGCTTTGTTTACGGCAACATCGGCGGTTTGTGTTACCGGATTATCCGTTGTAAGCGTGGGTACGCATTTTACCGAATTCGGTCAAATAGTTATATTATGTTTATTGCAAATCGGCGGTTTGGGGTACATGTTGGTTTCTACGGGGTTAGGCGTAATCTTCGGGAAGCTTGCGCTCAAAGACAGAAAAATAATGCAGGACTTGTTTGATATCAGTTCTTTTAATGATTTATTTAAACTGCTGAAAAAAGCGGTTTTAATAGTTTTAGGTATAGAGCTTATAGGTGCAGCCGTTATGACTGTAGGCTTTGCAAAAATTTTCCCGTTGGGAACATCAATATATTACGGGATATTTCATTCCGTATCTGCTTTTTGTAACGGAGGTTTTAGTCCTTTTACAAACAGCCTTGAAAGTTTTGCAACAAGTCCAACCATACTCTATACGGTAGTTGCTCTTGTAGTTCTCGGAAGCTTGGGCTTTTTTGTTTTGGTAGATATTATTGATAATATCAGAGGGGAAAATATCCGCCTTACGTTTCATTCCAAAATTATTTTACAGATGACTTTAATTTTGGTAATATTCGGTGTGATAGCTTTCTGTGCGGGAGAGTTTTTTACTCTTGTGAATCAAAATCCGCTCGGTTACGTAATTAACAATTCCGTATTTCAGGCGATAAGTTCGAGAACCGCAGGTTTCAATTCCCTTCCCATGGCAAATATAACCACGTTTACGGCATTTGCCATAATAATGCTGATGTTTATCGGTGGCGGTCCGGGAAGTACTGCCGGCGGTATTAAAATTACAACTTTAGCATTGGTCTTTGTTTTTATAAAGAGCGTTTTAAGAGGCGACGAATATTATACGCTCGGCAAGAAAAATCTTGATATTGATATCGTCAGAAAAGCTCTTCTTGTTTTTATAATGATGACCGTTCTTATGACATTTTTTATTCTTTTGATGCTTTATGTCGAACCGGATATCGAACCGCTGAAAATTATATTTGAATGTGTTTCCGGATTTTGTACGGTAGGGCTTTCTTTGGGGATAACGCCGGAACTGTCATCAGCGGGAAAAATGCTGTTGATAGCGGCAATGTTTGTGGGAAGAATAGGTGCAATAACGATATTAATTTATATGCTCAGCAGGAAAAATATTCCCAACGGTATAAAATACCCGGACGATAAGATATTGATAGGATAGCTGAAATTCGCAAAGCGAATTTTTAGGAGGCAATATGGCTAAGAAGCAAATCGGTGTAATCGGTTTAGGAACTTTCGGCTCCAATGTTGCAAAAGAATTATTTAAGAAAGGGTTTCCCGTTCTTGCTATTGATCACGAAGAAGATATAGTTAATAAAATAAGCCCGTTTGTAACTCAGTCCGTTGTGGCTGAAGCTACCGACGACAGTTCTTTAAAACAGGCAGGTATTGCAGATTGTGATACCGTTATTATTTCCATGGGTGAAGATATTGAAACCAGTATTCTCGCCACACTTATTGCCAAAGATTTAGGCGTTAAAAATGTTATAGTAAAATGTGTCAGTATTTGGCACTCCAAAATAGCCGTAAAAATAGGTGCTGACAAAGTTATTTATCCGGAACTCGAAATGGCAAAAAAGCTTGCACAGAGTATGGCAAGCCCGAATATTTTGGAACAGATAGAATTTTCCAAAGATCATAACCTTGTGGAAATTATCGCCCCGAAAGTGTTTTGGGGTAAAACAATAAAAGATACAAATGTCAGAAATAAATACGGAATTAATATTATTGCGATAAAAAGACAAGTTCCTTTTATAAACAATGACGGACAGAGCGATATAAAAGAAGAAACGAACGTTGCTCCCGGTCCGGATGACGAGATACTTGAAAACGATGTTTTGGTAATTGTCGGGAAAGATGAAAATCTTGAAAAATTTAAGAAATTGTAGGGTTATATATGACAGATATTCAAACCGAAGAAAAAATGATGGAAGTTGCAAAGTTTTATTTTTTGAACAGTAAATTCGACGAGGCGTTGGAAGAGTTTAACAATGTATTGAAAGTAAATCCTAAAAATTTTGAAGCGTATTGTTCTTTAGGATTGATATATGAAAATAAGAAAGATTATGCAAAAGCCAAAGAAATGTACACGAAAACTTTGGAAATAGACAAAGAAAATAAGGTTGCAAAAGAACATATTAATAAAATTACGGGAATGGAAAATGAATAATATTGACGAAATTCTTAAAGAAGCGTTGGATAAGCTCGGGACGACACAGCTTTCCGATATAGAAAATATCAGAATCGAATATTTGGGTAAGAAAGGAAAAATTACCGAAATTTTAAAAACGTTGTCTTCTTTATCGATAGAAGAAAAGAAAAAGACGGGTGCTGCTGTTAACGAAGCTAAAATAAAATTAAACGACGCCATAGAAGCAAAGAAAAAAGAAATTTCAGACAGACTTTTGGAAGAAAAAATGAAAAATGAGAAGATAGATATTTCCCCGGCGTTTTCATTTTCTTTTCCTAAAGGACATCGTCATATAATCAGTAAAACCATACAGGATATGAGTGATATTTTTATGTCTCTCGGTTTTAATGTTTACGGCGGAAGAGAAATTGAAACCGATTGGTACAATTTTGAAGCGTTGAATATTCCCAAAGATCATCCCGCAAGAGATACTCAGGACACATTTTATATTGAAAATACCGATTTTCTTTTAAGAACACAAACTTCCGCGGCACAGATACATATTATGGAAGAGTCAAAACCTCCCGTTAAAGTTATAGTTCCGGGAAGAGTTTACAGAAACGAAGCTACAGATGCTTCTCATTCTGCGATATTTCATCAGATAGAGGGGCTTGTAGTCGGTGAAAATATTACGTTTTCCGAGCTTAAGGGAACTTTGCAGTTGTTTATAAACAGATTGTTTGCCAAAGAGCTTGAAATAAGGTTCAGACCGTCTCACTTCCAATTTACGGAGCCTTCTGCGGAAGTTGATATGAGCTGTGTTTTTTGCGAAGGTAAGGGCTGCAGAGTTTGTAAAGGTTCGGGCTGGTTGGAAGTTTTAGGTTGCGGAATGGTTCATCCGAACGTTTTCAGAGCTGTAAAATATGATCCGGAAAAATATACGGGGTATGCTTTCGGTTTGGGCGTGGAGAGATTTGCAATGCTTAAATACGGAATAGACGATATGAGAGTTTTGTACGAAAACGATTTGAGAGTGTTAAGACAGTTTTAACAAAGGAGAAAAAATGAAAATATCATATAATTGGTTAAAAGATTTGGTTGATTTCAATATACCTCCTCAGGATTTGTGTAAGATGCTTACTTTCTTGGGCGTTGAAACTTCCATAGTCAGCGGCGGAATAAATTGGTCAGGCGTTGTTACGGCGAAAGTTCTTGATAAACAGAAACATCCCAATTCGGATCATCTTTCAATATGTAAAGTTTCAGACGGTACAAAAGAATATCAGATAGTTTGCGGAGCACCGAATGTTGCCGCAGGACAGACTATTCCTTTGGCGTTGATAGGAGCAGTTCTTCCGGGAGAATTTGTAATAAAAGCTTCCAAAATCAGAGGTGTTGATTCCGAAGGTATGATTTGTTCTCAGGAAGAGTTGGGGCTTGCCTCTCATTCCGACGGAATAATGGTTCTTGACGAGAAAACTCCTTTGGGTAAGAAGCTTGAAGATGTTTTAACCGATATTGATACAATACTTGAAATAGAAATTACTACAAACAGAGGAGACTGCTTAAGTCATTTGGGCGTAGCAAGGGAAATAGCCGCAAAATTGCAGAAAATACCTACCGTTCCGGAGATAAAAACTTCAAAAATCAGTGAAAAAACATTACTTGATATAAAAGCTAAAGATTTATGTACCAGATATATCGGTTGTCATATAACGGGCGTAAAGATAGCTCCGTCGCCGAAATGGATAACAGACAGGCTTGAAGTTTGCGGAGTAAAGTCAATTAATAATGTTGTCGATATAACCAATTATGTTATGTTGGAATTCGGTCATCCTCTGCACGCTTTTGATGCATCGACTTTGGGCGGGAATAAAGTTGTTGTTCGTCGTGCTGCGGATGGTGAAAAAATTGCAACACTCGACGGAAAAACTCATGAATTAAATAATAACGATTTGATTATTGCCGACGCATCCAAACCTATTGCAATAGCGGGTGTTATCGGCGGAGAATTTTCTTCGATAAAAGATACGACTACGGAAGTTTTCCTTGAAGCTGCGGTGTTTAATCCCGGCAGTGTAAGAAAAACGGCAAGAAAGCTTAATATTTCAACGGATGCTTCCTACAGATACGAAAGAGGAACTTCTTGGGAAATTGCCGAACTTGCAGGTTGGAGAGCCTTGAATTTAATACTTGAGCTTGCGGGCGGAAGAGCAGAGTTCAGAGAAGATTACAATATCCCTGAGAATAAAAGAGTTGTTATAAAGTTAAGAGTTGAAAGAGTTTCAAAACTTTTAGGTTATGAAGTTGACGAGAAGACAATTGCAAATATTTTAAGATTTTTGGGAATGGAGATAGATTCAAAAGTTCAGGATGTTTTAATTGCAACGGTTCCCTCTTACAGAAACGATATTAAAGAAGAAGTTGACCTGATAGAAGAAATAGCAAGAATTGACGGCTACGATAAAATTCCCGTTCTTAAAGATTTTAAGTCTGCATCTTCCGATAATGACTGTTTGGAAAAACCGTACGATTTGACCGAAAGCTTAATTAATTCTTTGGTCGGGCTGGGTTTCAGTGAAGCTATGAATTACAGTTTTGCCGAGATAAAAGACCTTGATAAATTTTATTTGAATTATACTTATAAAATCGCAAACCCGATATCGAAAGAAAACGAAGTTTTAAGACCGTCATTATTGCCGGGACTTATGAAAAATTTTGATTTCAATATGGGGCAGGCAACAACCGACATAAAACTTTTTGAGTTGGGTAAAATCTTCGACGATAAAGGCGAACGAAAAGTTTTGGGTATTCTTATGTCCGGGCCGGTATGGCAGTCTTGGTGGAAGTGGGAAAGTTCCAAACTTAATCCGGTATTTGATTTTTATTTTGCAAGCGGTATCATATCAAATGTTTTGCCGTCGAAAGAATTTTCGATTTTGGAAAACAGAACTCCGGCAAAATATTTTCATCCGGGAAAAACGGCAGCTATAGTTTATCACGGTAAAGTAGTCGGGCAGTTCGGTGTTTTAAGACCTAATGTTGTCGATAATGCTTCGGGTGAAGTGATTTATGCGGAAATTGAAGTTGAGAATATTGAAAAAATTTATAAGAGAAAAGTTAATTCTTATGAGCATATAGCAAAGTTTCCGTCGGTAAAAAGAGATATTTCCGTTGTTGCCGACAAATCCGTTAAGTTCGAAAAAATAGAAAAGATTATCAGAAATATTATGAAAGACGGCGGAATTTTGAAGGATTGGTCTTTGTTTTCCGTCTATGAAAGCGATAAGCTTGGCGAGGGGAAAATCAGTTATTCGTTCAGATTATCTTACAGACATAATGACAAAACATTAAATGATAACGAAGTGAATACCGATATGTCAAAGCTCTTGGAAAAACTGAATAAAGATTTGGGAATAACACTCAGAAACTAATTTTTTACGCTTGTCATTCCCGAAGGTTTTTGTCGGGAATCCCTGTCATTCTGAACGTAGTGAAGAATCTCGTCGTTGCAGTTGGCAGTTGCAGTTTGTAGTTGCCGTTGTCGTTCATTGTACATTATACATTATACATTATACATTGTACATTGCCGTTTTCAACTCTTCAACTGTTCAACTGTCGTTGTAGTCGTTGTCGTTCATTGTACATTGCCTTTTAAGTTCTTGAAAATTTTGTATTAAATATAATTAAAATTATAGCCTTTGAAAGAGTGGACTTTCTATTGACTATGAGCCCAAAATTATATAAAATACAGATTTAATATACTAAACAATAGGTAGGTTTCATCAAATGAAAAACGGTAAGACTTATCTCCCTAAAGAGGGAGAAATAGTAAGAAAGTGGCATTTTATTGATGCCGACGGACAAGTATTAGGCAGACTTGCAGTCAGAGTAGCAGCTCTTTTAAGAGGAAAAAGAAAAGCGATTTATACATCGCATGTTGATTGCGGAGACTTTGTTGTATTGACGAATGTTTCCAAAATTGTTCTTACGGGTAAAAAGCTCGAACAGAAAACTGCATTTTCATTCTCCGGTTATCCCGGTGGCGGAAAATTGACACCTTATTCAAAATTAATGGCAGAAAATCCTGAAAAAGCTGTAAGAATTGCAGTAAAAGGAATGTTGCCTCAAAATAAATTGGCAGATAAACAAATGAAAAGATTAAAACTTTTCAAAGGTGCAGAACATACTCATACTGCACAGGCAGTAGTTTCTAAATAAAATCAGGAGATAAAAAAATATGAATACAGGTTATTTAAGTGTAGGAAGAAGAAAAAATGCAGTTGCAAGAGTAAGAATGTCCGAAGGAACCGGCAAAATTATTATCAACGACAAAAATGTCGATGAATATTTTGCAGGTTTACCCAGACTTAAAAAAACGGCATTGAAGCCTTTTGAAGTTTGGTCAAATGCCAAGAAATATGACGTTTACGTTAACGTAAACGGTGGCGGGATTGCCGGTCAGGCAGGTGCAGTCAGCCACAGCGTTGCCAGAGCAATCTTGTCGATAGACGAATCTTTAAAAGATGTTTTAAGAAAAGAAGGTCTTTTAACAAGAGATCCGAGAATGGTTGAGAGGAAGAAACCGGGAAGACCGAAAGCAAGAAAACGCTTCCAATTCTCCAAGAGATAATATTTCGACATCATCTTTTGTATTTATACATCGTAATAGCGAGCCTCATTTACTTTTCAATGTAAACTTCGGCTCG
>CALGGE010000086.1 GCA_937916125.1 uncultured Elusimicrobia bacterium
AAGCCTTTTCTTTCCATTAACATTGGTGTTGGGCGATGTATTGACAACATGTTTAATGGAAAGAAAAGGCTTTACCGAGCCGGATTTTAACGAAAGACATCCGGGAGGGAAACTCGGTTCAATATTACGCAAAGTATCGGACTTAATGCATACGGGCGACGAAATGCCTATTCTTGAAGAGAATTCTTCGATGCAGCAAGTTCTGATAGAGATGACGACGAAAAGATTAGGTTGTGTCGGTTTTATTAACGATAAAGGTGAACTTACGGGGATTCTTACCGACGGCGACTTAAGAAGATGTTTGTCCGCACAGAATATAGATAAAAAAGCAAATGAAATTATGACGAAAAATCCCAAGACGGTGCGGAAAGAATTAATGGCATCGGCAGCGATGAAAATAATGAACGATAAGAAAATTACAAATCTTTTTGTTGTAGAAAATAACAAACCCGTAGGCGTAATTCACATTCATGATATTCTTAGGGCAGGTATAGTGTAAAAATTCTTTTGCATTTTTTTTTATAAAAATGTAAAATATGTAATCTCAATTTAATTTATGTGTAAATTTTTTGGAGGACATAATGGCAAAATTAAAAACAGGCAGACACACATCTGCACTTAAAGAAGCAAGAAAAACAGAAAAAAGAACGGCAAGAAATGCTGCAACAAAAAGCAAAATAAGAACTTTGTCTAAAAAAGTTGAAGCTGCGGTAAAAGCAAAAGATGCCGATGCCGCAAAGAAAGCTTTAAACGTTGCTTTTTCAGAATGGGATAAAGCAAAGAAAAAGAATGTTATTCATAAAAATGCAGCAGCTAATCAAAAAGCAAGATTATCAAAATTAGTAGCTTCTTTGTAATTGAAAATAAGCTGAGACAAAAATTGCTTCGCAATTTTTTGCTTATAGCTTAAAGCTTATAGTTTGTAGTTTGTTGTTAAAATTCATTAAACACTCAGCTCTAAGCTCTCGGCTATAACCTAAAAAAATGCGAGGCGATTTTTTTGTGGAACGTTTTTTATTATGATTGAAATAAAAAAAGTTATCAAATACGCGGGCAGTGTCAGTGCCGGAACTATGATATCAAGGATATTCGGGTATATCAGAGATATGCTTGTTGCATATATGTTCGGTGCCGGAATGTATGCCGATGCATTTTATGCCGCTTTCAGAATACCTAACCTTATCAGAAGAATGCTCGGAGAGGGGTCTTTTTCTGCAGCATTTATTCCGGTATTTTCGGAATATCTTCATACAAAAACAAAATCCGAAACTCAAAAATTAATTAATGTTGTTTTTACTTCATTAACCGTAGTGTTATTTGTTTTTACAATTCTCGGTATGTTTTTTGCTCCGCTTTTGGTGAAAATTATTGCTTACGGGTTTACTTCCGACCCGGAAAAACTTCAGCTTACCATAGAACTTACAAGGTTGATGTTCCCGTTTCTGCTTTTTATTTGTCTTGCGGCAATGCTTTTAGCTCTTCTTAATACATTAAATTCTTTTTTTATTCCGGCAATAGCCCCTGCAAATTTAAGTTTCGCTGAAATTATTTATATTTTGGCTTTAGCTCCTATGCTTTCTCCCGGGAACCAAATAAAAGGGCTTGCAATAAGTGTTATATTCGGCGGACTGGGACATTTTTTAATGCAGTATCCGTCGTTAAAAAATCTCGGTTGGTATTTGAAATTCGATTTTAACTTTAAACATCCCGGAATAAAAAAGATAGTTTTTTTGATGATTCCTTCAATTATAGGGATATCGGTTGATCAAATAAATACTTTTGTTGATACGATATGTGCTTCGTTCTTGGGCGACGGCTCAATAACGGCTCTTTACTATTCCGGCAGGTTAATGCAGTTGCCGCTTGCAATTTTCGGTTTGGCTCTTGCGACGGTATCTCTCCCGATGATGTCAAAATCTGCCGCAACTAAAGATATTGATGAACTGAAAGAAACTCTAAATCTTTCCATAAGATTTTCGGTAATTGCACTTGCTCCTGCCGTTGCCGGGCTTATTGCGATAGGTCTTCCGATAATACAGGTTTTATTTGAGAGGGGGAAGTTTGATTACGCGGCATCTCTTCTTACGAATAATGCATTGTTTTATTATTCTCTCGGACTTCCGGCTTTTGCCGTTACAAAAATTTTTGCGAATACTTTCTTTTCTTTTCAGGATACCAAAACTCCGGTTAAGATTGCTTTTGTGGTGATGATTTTTCATGTGATATTATGTGTTGTCCTTATGAAACCTCTGGGTGTAGGCGGGCTTGCCTTTGCTACATCTTTATGTGCATATCTAAATACGGCAATGCTTATGTATAAACTTAGAAAAAAAATCGGTTCGATCGGTGCAATGCAAATATTAATATCGTCGATAAAAGCCTGTATGGCAGCCGTATTGACGGGAATAATTGCTTACATTGCAATGAGGATAAATTTGCCTTCAATATTTTTAAGATTATGTTTTTCTGTTTTTATTTCAATATTTGCATTTGTCATATTGCTGAAACTTTTTAAATCTCCGGAAATAAATTTTGTTTTGAAAACGATAACGGAGAAGCTGAGAACGACAGTTGAATAGTTGAAGAGTTGAACGGCAACGACAACAACGGCGGGATTCCCGACAACAACCTTCGGGAATGACAGACAAAACGACAATAGCAGATAAAAAGTTTTATGAATAAAGTTGCTAAAGATTATACTCAAAATATTCCGCATCTTCCCGGAGTTTACGTAATGCGAGACTCCGCCGCTAATATTATTTATATCGGCAAAGCCAAAGATTTAAAAAACAGAATCACTTCATATTTTCATTCCGATACCGACAGCAAATCTTTTTCAATAATCAGTGCAATGAAAACAATCAATTATATTCTCTGCTCGTCGGAAAGAGAAGCTTTTCTTGTCGAAAGAGAATTGATAAAAAAAGTTCAGCCTTATTTCAATGCTATGTGGAAAGATGATAAATCTTATCCGTATATTAAATTGACTAACGAAGATTTTCCTCGACTTATTATGACAAGAAAAGTAATAAATGACGGCTCTTTATATTTCGGTCCTTATCCGCAATTGACTTACATAAAAAAGTTAATAATATGGCTGAATAAAATTTTTAAAATAAGGTCATGCAGAACGGCTTTCTCCGAGCAGAATTTACCAAAAAAAGAAAAAGTAAAATCCTGTTTATACTATCATACCGGTTTGTGTCTCGGACCGTGCATGGGGAAAATATCTTCCGAAAAATACAAAAATAATTTAAAAGAAACGGAACTTTTTTTAAAAGGAAAATTTAAAAAGTTAAAAACTCTTTGGGAAAAGGAAATGCTTATTGCGAGTAATGAACAGAATTATGAAAAAGCGGGAGAAATAAGAGACAGACTTTTTGCCATAGAAGCAATGAAACAGCGTGTAGTCATAAGCCAAATAAGTATAGAAGATATTAATCAATATGTTTTAAAAACGGATTCTCTTCAGGAATTAAAACAAGTTCTAAAATTAAAGAAACTTCCTGCGGTTATGGAATGTTTTGATATTTCAAATACTTCCGGCACCAATCCCGTTGCTTCAATGGTACGTTTTGTCAACGGTAAACCCGACAAAAGCGGTTACAGAAAATTCAAAATAAAAACAGTTGATCAAATTAATGATTTTGCAATGATAAACGAAGCCGTTTTCAGAAGATATTCCGGAATTATCAGAAGAAACGAACAATTTCCCGATCTTGTTATTATTGACGGTGGAAAAGGACAGCTTGCTTATGCACAAAAGGCTCTGGATGAAATAGGTATTTATTTACCGCTTATTTCTCTCGCTAAGCAGGAAGAAGAGATTTTTGTCGTCGGAAAAGAAAACTCCATAAGACTTCCGAGAAATTCTTTGGCATTAAGAGTTTTGCAGGCTATTCGTGACGAAGCTCATCGTTTTGCAATCACATTTCATAAATCTTTAAGAGCGAAAGATTTTTTACCCAAAAAATCTCTTTGAGATTTTTACTAAATATGGTAAAATATATACTCACGTAAAAATTAAAAGTTTTATAAAAATTTTATGGAACAATTAAAAAATAAAAATATTTATTTTGTTTTTCTTTTAATCATTTCAGATTGTTTAACGTTTCTGATATCTTTCGTGTCGGCTTTTTATTTAAGATTTTATCTTCTCGTAAATTTATTCAATATAAAAATAATATATTCTTTCTCTGAAACATTTCATATTTCTCTGCTGTTAATTCCCGTATGGATTTTATTTTTAAACTTTTTTGTCGGTTATAAATTGTTTTATATTTCTAAATTTAATTTGTTTATCAAAATATTAAAAGCGGCAACAACATTTATTATTTTTATTTTTGCTTTTATTTTTGTTTTAAAAAGCGATTATTCCAGAATGCTTTTGGTGTTTATGTATTTTAATTTAATAGTTCTTGTTTTTATTTTTAAATATTTAATGAAAAGACTTATATCTTATTTGATATTTAAGTTTAATATAAGAAACAATCTTTTGGTTATAGGAAAAAATGTTCGCAAATATAAAAAAATTTTTAATAATTATTATTCAAATAAAGTTTTTTATTATCCTTATACCCTAAATGAAAAAAGTGCAAAGAATTTACAGTTTTTAATAACAAAAAAAGAAATAAAAGAAGTTATTATTATAAACCATCCGATAAAGGATGATTATTTTTTATATCTGTGTGATTGGGCACAAAAAAATGATATAGATATAAAAATAATTCCCAACGAAGTTCAAACTGCGGGATACAATATCGTTTTGGATGATACTCTGGGGATTCCGATTATATTACTGATAACAAACCCCGTAAGAGATTTTGATTATTTTATAAAAAGAGTTCTTGACATTTTTGTATCGGCAGGACTGTTGCTGATATTGTCTCCGTTGTTTTTTGTTGTGGCAATAATAATAAAATCAGAATCAAAAGGTCCGGTATTTTTTATACATAAAAGAATAGGCTATAAAGAAAAAGTTTTTGCCTGTTATAAATTTAGAAGTATGCGTGCGGACGCCGACAAAAATTTGCAGGAAATAAAAAAACATACTTTGGGACAAAAGCAAACTTTTTTGAAACTTAAAAAAGATCCGAGAATAACGAAATTCGGACATTTTATAAGAAAATACAGTATTGATGAACTTCCTCAACTTATTAATGTTTTAAAGGGCGAAATGAGCATAGTAGGACCGAGACCGATAGTCAAGTGGGAGCTTGATCAAATAAAGAAAGTTTATAACAGTTATAATTACGGTAAAATGTTTAAGGTGTTGCCGGGAATAACGGGATTATGGCAAGTGTCGGGAAGAAGTTTGTTGGAAGACGAGAAGAGGCTTGAACTTGAGATTTATTATGTCGATAATTGGTCATTAAATCTTGATTTGAAAATTATGCTGAAAACTCTATTGGTAGTGTTTTTCCATAAAGGAGCTTTTTGATAATTTGCGATATATAATTAATAAACAATCAAAAATCGCTTTGCGATTTTTGTATATTTAGATCGGAAAATTTGTAATCGGGAATTTGTAAACAGACAGTTATGACTAAAATTTTTCGGTCGTTATAGGGAATAAAAAATGAAAGTTATTATTTTAGCAGGCGGAGTTGGAACAAGATTATCAGAAGAAACAAAACTTGTGCCTAAACCTATGGTAGAAATCGGCGGGAAACCTATACTTTGGCATATAATGAAAATTTATTCTTATTACGGATTTAATGATTTTATTATTCTTACGGGATATAAGTCTCATGTAATTAAAGATTATTTTATTAACTATTATAATCGTTATTCGGATATGACAATAGATATGGCAACAAATTCTGTTGAAATACATAAAACACAAACGGAACTTTGGAAAGTTACAATTTTATATACCGGGCAGAATACAATGACAGGTTCAAGAATAAAAAAAGCACAAGAATATATCGGGAAAGAACCTTTTCTGCTCACTTATGGAGACGGCGTTGCCGATGTCAATATTAAAGAATTAATAGAAAATCATAAAAACTCAAAGAAGTTATGTACGATTACGGCAGTTCAGCAAACAGGCAGATTCGGGGCATTGGTAATAAAAGAAAAAAATCTGATAACATCTTTTATGGAAAAACCTAAAGGTGAAGAAAGTTGGATTAACGGCGGATTTTTCGTCTGTGAACCTGAAGTTTTAAATTATATTAAAGAAAATGATGACTCCGTTATTTTTGAAAAAAAACCTCTTGAAAATTTGGCAAAAGATAATCAGCTTAATGCTTTCAAGCATTTCGGCTTTTGGAAACCTATGGATACATTAAGAGAAAAAGAAGAATTAACCGATATGTGGCAGAAAGGAACAGCCCCCTGGGCTGTTTGGAAGATTTGATGATTGGAAGATTAGAGGAATAGAGAAAATAATGAACAGTTATAGAGATTTAGAAATATGGAAAGATAGCATAAAATTGATAAAAAAAATTTATAAAATTGTAAATATTCTTCCAAAAACAGAGGAATATAATTTAAAGTTACAGTTGAAAAGAGCAGTAACATCAATAGCATTAAATATAGCAGAAGGAAAAGCGAGAAAGAGTAAAAAGGAGTTTGTGAATTTCTTAACGATAGCATTTGGATCTTTAACTGAAGTTGGTGCAATATTAGATATTTGTATAGAGTTAAATTATATTAATGATGACATAAACTTAAAGCAAAACATTGAAATTCTTTCGAAAAGAATAAATAAATTAAGAGGTTTTTTAAGATGATTATGAATAAAAATATTCCTGTTTCTTCCAATCGTCCAATCCTCAAATCCTCTAATCTTCTAAAACTTTTTTCCGGGAAAAAAGTTTTAGTTACCGGACATACGGGCTTTAAGGGAACATGGCTATGTTTGTGGCTTGAAATGTTGGGTGCAAAAGTTATCGGTTATTCCATAGATATACCGACGAAACCGTCTCTTTTTGAGCTTACAAATCCGAAATGTATCGATATAAGGGGCGACATAAGAGATTTTAAAAATTTAAATTCTGTAGTAAAAAAATATAAACCGGAAATTATTTTTCATCTTGCGGCACAACCGCTTGTCCGCACATCTTATAAAGAAACTTTGGATACATACCAAAGTAATGTTATGGGAACAGCAAATATTTTGGAAACCTTAAAATACAATAAATGTGTTAAAGCCGTAGTTGCAATAACTACCGATAAAGTTTATTTAAATAATGAGACGGGGAAAACATTTAAAGAAAGCGATCCTCTCGGCGGATATGACCCTTACAGTGCATCAAAGGCAGCTTGCGAAATAGTGATATCTTCTTACAGAGATTCTTTTTTCAATGTTAAAGATTACGGTAAAAAACATAATGTTTTAATAGCTTCTGCTCGGGCGGGAAATGTTATCGGCGGAGGGGATTTTGCCAAAGACAGATTAATTCCGGATTTTATCAGGGCAATACTTTCAAAAAAAGATTTAAAAATTAGAAATCCTCAAGCAATCAGACCTTGGCAACATGTTCTTGAACCTCTTTCGGGTTATTTGATGTTGGGAGCAAATTTGTTAAAAGGTAAAAAAGAATTTGCTCAGGGCTGGAACTTCGGACCTGAAAAAAAAGATACTAAGACCGTCGAAGAAATAGTAAAAATAATGTGTCAAAATTTTGATAATAAAATTAAATATAATATTGATAAAGCCGAACAACCTCATGAGGCACATTATTTAAAACTTGATATAACAAAAGCAAAAAAATATTTGAAGTGGAAACCGAGATGGACGGCAAAAACCGCTTTAGATAAAATTTGCGATTGGACGAAAGCATATCAACAGAAAAAAGATATGAGAAAAGTTTGCATTGAACAAATTCAAGATTTTTGTAAAACAAAAAAAACACAATAAACTTTTCAACTGTCGTTGCCGTCGTTGTCGTTTGTCGTTGTCTTTGCCTTTGTCGTTCATTGTACATCATACATTGTACA
>CALGGE010000087.1 GCA_937916125.1 uncultured Elusimicrobia bacterium
CGGGTAACAATATAAGAATTATTGACGACGCAATTGTCCCTAAATTCCCTTCCAAGCCGAGGAAACTTATAAACTTGCTTGTCGGCTTTACCGCAGGTTTCATTTTGGGGATACTTGTAATATTTATTTTGGAATTTCTTGATAAAAGTATCAAATCTTCGGATGATTTACAGGAAAAATTAAAAATACCTTTCTTGGGGTTCGTGCCGGTAAACAAATCCAAAGATATGAAAGAAGAATATGAACTTATGCTTAAAGACGGGAATTTTCTTCTTGCGGAACAGGTAAGAAACATAAGAACAATGCTCGGTTTTGCATTGTCGGATGACGCTAATGCACCTATTCTTGTTGCAAGTTCTTTGCAGGGTGAGGGGAAAACTCATTTGTCCGTAAATCTTGCCGTTGCCATGGCACAGACCGGCAAAAAAGTGTTGCTTATCGACGGTGATTTAAGACGTTCCAGACTGCATAAGGTTTTTAAAGTTTCAAATGAAAAAGGTTTAACCAATATTTGGAAAAATGACGAAAAAATTTCAGACTTTGAATATAACGTTCAGAAAACAAACGTTGCAAATTTATCTGTTATGACATCGGGAACTCGCCCGCCTAATCCTTCGGAGCTCTTGAATACGCCCATCTTGGAACAATTTGTTAAATGGGCGGTTAAGACATATGATTTTGTTATGGTGGATTGTCCCGCAGTACTTCCGGTCAGTGATACTCTTTTATGGGGAAAATATATTAATAAAGCCGTTTTCGTTATAAAGTACGGCAGTACAAATTCCAACCTTGTGGAAGCTGCCATTGACAAGATACGTGATGCCGAGATAAAAATTCTCGGAGGAATTATTTCTCAATATAAACCGAAAGGCATATCGTCTTACGGAAAGTACGGATATTATAAAAATTACAGCTATTACAAGTACGAGGAATAGTTTTTCCGTTCTTTAAGATGGCTGTTTTTACTTGCTTAAAAAAATTTTTTTTTGTATAATTAACGTATTGAATTAAATAGAATATGATGTGGGGGACACCACCTCGGGTGTCAAATCTGCTTCATATTCTATTTTTTTAAGGAGAAGTTTATGCAGGTTAACGGCAAAGATATTGCTTTGGAAAAATCTCAAACACTGGAAGAGTTTTTGAAAAATAACAATTATGTTGTTGGAAGAATTGTAATCGAACTTAACGGTGAAATAGTGTCAAAAGAAAAGTATAACACGATAAATTTAAAAGATACCGATGTTATGGAAGTGCTGACTTTCGTCGGCGGAGGATAAAAATTTGCGTGGCGAATTTTTAGAAAATCGGAGGAGAAAATGGAAGATACATTGATAATTAAAGGACACAAGCTTAACTCCAGATTTATTCTCGGTTCGGGAAAATATTCTTTGGAGTTAATAAAAGCCGCAATAGAAAGTGCGGGTGCGGAAATCGTAACACTGGCTTTAAGACGAGCAAACACAAAAACGGAATATAATATTTTGGATTTCATTCCGAAAACCGTCACATTACTTCCTAACACTTCGGGAGCAAGAACTGCGGAAGAGGCGGTAAGAATTGCAAGACTTTCAAGAGAGTTGGGTTGCGGAGATTTTGTAAAAATAGAAGTAATTAAAGATACAAAATTTCTTTTACCCGACAACTATGAGACTATAAAAGCAACTGAAATTTTGGCAAAAGAAGGCTTTGTTGTTATGCCTTATATGTATCCGGATTTAAATGTTGCAAGAGATTTGGCAAATGCCGGTGCGGCAACAATTATGCCTCTTGCAGCACCTATCGGCAGTAATTTGGGGCTTTTAACAAAACATTTTATTAAGATAATTATCGACGAAATAAAACTTCCCGTAATAGTTGATGCGGGTATAGGCTCGCCCGCACAAGCTTGCGAAATAATGCAGGAAGGTGCTGCAGCCGTTATGATAAATACGGCAATAGCGACGGCAAAAAACATAAACGAAATGGCAGCCGCATTTAAAATGGCAATTGAAGCGGGAAGAAAAGCCTATCTTGCGGGACTCGGAAGAGTGCTTGATTTTAAAGCGGAAGCTTCAAGCCCGATGATAGACTTTTTGGAGGACAAATAATGTATTTTAAGAATATGGAACGGATTGATTCCGATATGTTGGAACAGGTTTTAAAACTTGTCAGAAATTACGACTATAATATCTATACGAAAAACGATGTTTTAAAAACTCTTAATAAAGATGTTGCCGATATTGAAGACCTGAAAGTTCTTTTATCTCCTGCGGCGACAGAGTTTTTAAATACCGTCGCACATAAAGCACAATATGAAACAAGAAAACATTTCGGAACAAACATATCTTTATTTACGCCGTTGTATATTTCAAATTACTGCGAAAATCAGTGTACATATTGCGGATACAATTGTAAAAACAATATTCATCGGGGAAAACTGACCATAGAAGAAATAGAAAAAGAATTTATTGCGATATCTCAAACGGGTTTGGAAGATATTTTGATATTAACTGGCGAATCAAGAACAGCCTCAAGTGTTGAATATATAGGCGAAGCCGTGAAACTTGCGAAAAAATATTTTCCGTCGATATCCATAGAAATTTATCCGTTAAATACCGACGAATATAAATATTTAAGCGAGTGCGGAGCGGACTTTGTTTGTGTATATCAGGAAACATACAACAAAGAAAATTATAAAAAGCTCCACTTGGCAGGTCCTAAGTCCGTATTTGAGTACAGATTTTATGCACAGGAAAGAGCTGCTCTTGCGGGAATGAGAGGAGTATCTTTCGGAATCCTTTTCGGACTTGACGATTTCAGAAAAGATGCTTTCTGTGCGGCTGCACACGCATATTTATTGCAACAAAAATATCCCGATGTAAAAGCCGGTTTTTCCGCACCGAGATTACGCCCGTATATTAACGAACATAAAGAAGAAAACCCTCACTATGTAAACGAGAAGCAATTGTTTCAGGCATTATGTGCTTACAGATTGTTTATGCCTTTTTCGGAAATAACAATTTCTACCAGAGAACGTGCCGGCTTCAGAGATAACATTATAGGAGTTTGTGCGACGAAAATTTCCGCAGGAGTTAAAACTTCCGTCGGCGGACACGAAGATAATGCAAAAGGTGATGAACAGTTTGAAATATCCGACCCGAGAAGTGTTTCGGAAATAGTTGAAACAATAAAACAAAGGGGCTTGTATCCCGTGTTCGGTAATCATATAAGACTATAAAAACAAATTATGAAAATAATAGGTGTAACCGACAGAAAACTCTGTAAAAATGATTTCTTTTCGCAAATAGAATATATTTGTGCGAACGATTCGCTTTATGCTCTAATTTTGCGGGAGAAAGACCTTACCGACAAAGAATATGAAGAGTATGCAGTTAAATGCAATGATATTTGCAAAAAACATAATGTTTTATTTTTTATCAATACGAAAATAAATATCGCAAAAAAATTAAATATCAAAAATATTCAGTTATCATTTAACGATTTTTCGGAAAACAGAGACAGACTTAACGGTTTTGAAAACGTCGGCGTTTCCGTTCATTCCTTAAAAGAAGCACAATTTGTTGAAAAAAATACCGTTCAACCTTTTAACTTTTCAATATTCCTTATTGTCGGGCATATTTTTCTGACGGATTGCAAGAAAGGCTTAGCCCCGAGAGGAATAAAATTTTTACAGGAAATTTGTGATAATGTAAATATACCGGTATTTGCCATCGGCGGGATAAACAAAGAAACCGTAAAACTTTTAGACGGGATAAATCTCTCCGGCACCTGTATGATGTCCTCGCTTATGAAATAATCCTTTTATTCCTCACACTAAAAACGGTTGTTTGTGCTTTTTGTTAAAAGCAAAAAACATCAGTTTGCCTTAAGCCTTTTTTTCAACTTTATTTTTTAACATCTCTATTTCTGCATCAAGTCTTTTTACGGATTCTCTTAAAAGCTTTATTTCTATAGAGAGATTTTCTTTTTCTTCGCTTTCTATGAGCGTAGAAATTTTTAGGCAAGAATTAGTAGATTAAATTCTTAGGGCGA
>CALGGE010000088.1 GCA_937916125.1 uncultured Elusimicrobia bacterium
ATCTTTTAAAAAATTCTTCTCGGTTTGGATGAGGTTTTACGGAACTTACAAATGCAGGGTTGTATTTTACCATATCGTCATAATTTATTTTTTCATATTCAATATTGTTTTTTACTTTTTCAAATATTTCTTTTGCTTTTTGAGAGTTTATAGTTAATACAGATACTCCTTTGTTATCATACATTCTCGGTAATATTTTATTTATGCCCCATAAATCACCCAAAGTAAAGTCGCTTTTTACATTGTCTTTGAAAACACACTTATGACAAGACGGTCTTAAAAATAAGTTTGCTAAAAAACCTTTTAAAAAATACGAATGTAAATAATATGAGATTAACATATTCCTTATTTTTTTTATTTTTATTAATTCAATAAATTTTTGAGTATAACTATCAAAGAAAGTGTCCCACCCGAATTTTTTATTTCTAAAATTTATCCATTTAATTTGAGTATAACTATCAAAGTAAGTGTCCGCAATAGTATTTATCTTTTTTTGTTTTAGATTAAAATTTTCTTTTAAGAATTTTCCCCAAACTTTTGGACTTGGAACTCCATGACAAATAATATCAATAGCGATCAAATTATCATAATCTTTCTGTAAAAAACTTTTTAGTCCTGCTATTTGGCAAGGCGTTCCGGTAAACAAAACTAATTTATTATCATCTAAAAATTGTTTGGCTTGTTTATATGTTATATTTATATCACTTTGAACATATTTAGACCGTCTTAAATCGTCTAAATTTTCTTTTTTGTCTATATATTTATGAACTACTTTCCAATTGCTATCAAAAGACGCACCGAACACTATTCCGTTTTGTTCCAATACAAAATTTGCAAATATTGAAAACATTCCGCCGGATGAACTTTTCAATTGTTCATCAACATTTTTGTTTTTTGCTCCATAAACTTCCAAAACTTTATTTGTATTTGCCGTCTGTTTTTTCCAATCTTCCAATCCTCTATTCTTCAAATCTTCTGCTGTCATCGTCGGGCAAACTTTTAAACACAACCCACACTTAATACATTTAGCATTGTCAACTTTCGGATACAAAAATCCTTCACCGTCATATTCCATACTGACAGCTTGTTTCGGGCAAATATTAAAGCAAGCACTGCACCCGCAACATTTGGTTTTATCGGTTATTGTTATCATTGTTTTATATTATTCCAAAAGCCAATCTACTACATTTAGTTGTGTTATACCGTTATGTGAAATTTTCGGATCAATATCTCTTGTTAATAAAAATTTCGGATAGTGGTCTTTTATTGAGTTTAACGGGAATAATTCTCTTGATAAAGTATTTTCATCTCTAACGGTTTGAGCAACTTGATAATATTTTATTCCTTCGTAGTTTTCCGCAATAAAATCTATTTCCTTATCATTAAATTTCCCTATATAAACTTTATAACCTCTTCTCAAAAGTTCCAAATAAACAATATTTTCCAATATTCTGCCTAAATCTACTTTTCTATTACCTAATAAATTATATCTTAATCCTATGTCAACAAGATAATACTTATCTAATGTTTGTAATAGCTTTTTACCTTTAATATCATATCGTTGTGTTTTATATAAAATATATGAATCAACCAATGCCTGTAAATAGCTTTGAACTGTCATGGGTAATATTTTAAAGCCATCGGAAGATATTGTATCGCTTATTTTCTTTACGGATGTAATATTACCGATATTATCAGCCATAAATCTAATAATTTTATCTAAATGACCTACATCTCTTATTTTTTTGTTTTCAATAATATCCTTTAAAACTATTGTATTGTAAATTCCGGAAAGGTATTCATCTGTTTGTTTTTTGTTGTTTAGTTGAACCGTATAAGGGAAGGAACTATTTTCTAAGTATTTAACAAAAGCTTCTTCTTTATTAAGAGTATTAAAACAAGAATAATATTCTTTAAAAGATAATGGAAAAATATGTATTTCTATATATCTGCCTGAAAGAAGTGTAGCCCACTCGCCGGATTGCATTCTTGAATTTGAACCTGTTAAATACAAATCCACATTTTTTTTAATAAACAAACCGTCAACCGCTTTTTGAAAATCTTTTATATTTTGAACTTCATCTATAAATATATAATTTTGTTTATTAGGAACTATTTTTTTATTTATATAATCGTAAAGTTTTTTCCAATCCGATAAATCCGCAAAGACAGGATCTTCCAAATTTATATTTTGAATTTGTTTTTTAGGAACATTTAATTTTTCTTGATATAGTTCAAATAAGGTAGATTTACCGGCTCTTCTAACTCCGGTAATTATTTTTATCAATTGTTTGTCTTTGTATTCAAGTAATTTGTTTATATAAGTTTCTCTTGGTATCATAAATATCACCATTGTTAATTTGTTTATATTATAATATAAAAACTTGCAAAAATCAATAGTTTTTTATATTTTATCTTAATGTCTAAAGCAGACACTGCACCCGCAACATTTTGTTTTAGTTGCCGTTTCAACTGTTCAACCGTCTTTCTGTCATGCAGAGCTTGTCGAAGCATCCCGCCGTTGTCGTTGCCGTTTCAACTTTTCAACTTTTCAACTCTTCAACTATTCAACTGTCGTTATAACTCTTCAACTGAATTAAGATAGGTAAAGCTCGAGGAGCGAGAAGGAAGAGAAAACAGAGGAGATTTGGGGAAAATATTTTTGATACCTTTTTCCATCCCTCAAACCGGAAAACTTGGGTTCTAAAAAACATTATTTTAATAACCAATCAATAAGATTAATTATTTTTATACCGTCTTCTTCCGTGTCCGTAAACATATTATCCATAGTTAAAATAATCTTTTCATAATTATCTTTTATATTCTTTAGAGAGTTTAACTCTCTATCTTTTGTATTCTTATCTTTTAAAGTTTCACAAACTTGAATATATATTTTTTGATTAGATGTTGTTGCTATAAAATCTACTTCTCTATTTTTTGTTTTTCCTACAGATACGGCATAACCTTTTTTTAATAATTCTAAAAATACTATATTTTCAAGAATATGTCCTGTGTCAATATCTCTAAAACCTAAAATACAGTTTCGTAATCCCGTATCAATAATATAATATTTCCCGTTAGTTGCAAGATATTCTTTACCTTTAATATCATATCTGTTCACATTGTAAAAAACAAATGCATTTTGTAAGCAGTCAATATAATTATCAATAGTTTCCTGTTTTGTTCCTTTGGTTATAGTTTTTTGAGAATACAAAGTATTTTTTATGTTATTTATTGATGTTTGGTTTCCTATGTTATCTGCCAAAAAATTTATTATTTTTTTTAACAAAGAAAAATCTTTTATATTTGTCTGTTCAATAACATCTTTAGTTAAAACCGATGAAAAAATACCGTCGAGAGTTTGAATAATTTTCTGTTCGTCAAAATTAAAATCTTTTAATCCTGGCATCCCGCCGTATTTAAAAAACAAATTAAACTTTTCTTCTTTTGTTAAGTCTTTAAAATTATAAAAGTTAAGAAATTCTTTAAACGATAGAGGATATACTTTTATTTCAACATATCTTCCCGATAAAAATGTTGCCAGTTGAGAAGATAACAAATATGCATTTGAACCTGTTATGTAAATATCAATATTTTTGTTCAGCCTTAATGAATTAACGGTTAATTCCCATTTATCAACTTTTTGTATTTCATCAAGTAATACATACATTTTTCCGGTTGCTTTTTTTGACTGTTTTTCTATTAAGTCATTAAGTTCAAGATATGTCATATTTGAATATTTTAAATTCTCAAAATTTAGTTGTATTATATTTTTCTCTCTAATCACGGAATTTGATATTTTTAGGTATGAAAATTAAGAAATAATATAAGAATAAGA
>CALGGE010000089.1 GCA_937916125.1 uncultured Elusimicrobia bacterium
GCTGAAGAGTTGAGAACGACAATGTACAATGAACGACAACGACAGTTGAAAAGTTGAATAGTTGAAAGGTTGAAGAGTTTAACGGCAACGACCAACGGAGAGATTCCCGACAACAAATTTCGGGAATGACAGACAGAATGACGGAAAAACGGAGCAAAAAGGGAATAAGATGATTAAATTTTTACTTTCATTTGTTTTTACGGCAAGTTTATTGCTATTGCCTGTTTCAATATGTTTGGCAGTACCGACTCCCGGAGGGAAAGCTTCCATCGGCTCTTCCATCCCGACATCGTCAACACCGCCGACGCCGACATACATTTCTTCAAGTATTTCCAAACCATATCCGACAAACAAATTTTTTAATTCATTAATTTATAATCAGTATCAAAATTATTCTTTAAACATGTACACTTATCCGCAGGTATTCAGAGCGGAAAGTTCCGGAATGTTGTTGGAATTTCCCGGTGTAGCATATATGGCTGATAAAATAAATTACGGCGACGGAGAAGCCGATGCTGATCCTTATCCTAATGCTTTTATTGTTGCGGTATCAAATTCAGATGCTGATAGCCGTATAAGTTTTACCGAAACAAAGCTTGACGGATATTCCGATTTTGCAGCAACGGCAAAATGGGAAAACGGTAACAGTTGGATGAAATCCACAATAGTCCAAGGTTCTCCGTTTTCTTATTATGAATTTTCCGATAATGCTTTACCCGTAATTTTATTTTCGTACGATTGGGGGAAATATTGGGTAGGACCTACAGGAAGTGCCGTCCCGAGTTACACTTTATATTATTCCGACGGTGATGAAATAGAAAAATATCTTAATACGCCAACAGAGTCTGTTGATAGAATGATTCTTCGTATACGTTTAGGGACTAACGGAGATTCGGGCGAAATAAAAAAAGATCTTTATTACGGGATATTCGTTCCTTCAGGAACAACTTTTGAACAACCGTTAAGCAATTTTTATGATTTTCCCTGGTTGAAATTTTCTGTTAATCTTCCCACGGATGCAAAATATATGTCCGTTGCTCTTCTTCCGTCAACAACACTTGATGAAGCAGTTGAAGATTTGGCAACTTACTACAAATACGCATACAATTTTGTTACCGATACAAAAGCCGATTGGTCTGTTGCTTCCGACTATTCTTCAAAAACCAAATTTAATTTTACGGTAACTAAAAAAAGAACAGATGTACCCGATCAGCAGGATGGAACTATTTTCTGTTTATATCCTCACCAGTATAATAATTTAAATTCATCCGTAAATTATATAAAACAAAATGCTTTTGCCACGTTAAGAGGTTCGATGCATTTAGCTGCGGGGAGCAGTTTTACGACGACAACTTCTTTCAACGGAATAATACCATACTTCAACTATGACGTAGCCGATATTAAAACGGATTTAACAAATTATTTATCTGCGGATGTATCTTCGGTTACGGTTTCCGATGTTTCGGCTAACCCTTACAGAGCCGGGAAAATTATTGCCAAACTTGCAAATATGTTGCCGATAGCGGACAATTTGGATAACGATACATTGAAGAAAAGTCTTTTAGTAAAACTAAAAGCTCTCTTGAAAGATTGGTTTACTTATTCTTCATCGGAAGCCGAAACGGGGAAATATTTTGCCTACGAAAATACTTGGGGCGGACTGGAAGGCGTAAAAGATGACGAATTTTATTCTTTTAATTATAACGACCATCATTTCCATTTCGGATATTTTATTTATGCCGCGGCAATACTTTCCATGTACGACAAAGACTTTATGAAAGATTACGGCGGAATGGTAAACCTGTTGATAAAAGATATTGCAAATACGACAAGAAACGACAGCAATTTTCCGTATATGAGGCATTTTGATTTCTACGAATCGCACAGCTGGGCTAACGGCATGGGCGGTGCGGATAACAGAGGTATCGATCAAGAATCATCGTCGGAAGCAATGAATGCATGGAGTGCAATTTTCTTATGGGGGCTTGTTACCGATAACGAAGAATACAAAAAGCTCGGAGCATATTTATATTCCAACGAATACCAAGCCGTAAAATATTATTATTTTGATATCGACGGAGATATTTTAACTTCAACTTATTCGCACAACTCTATCGGCAGACTGTTCGGCGGGGTAGTTTCTTACGATTTATTTTTCTATCCTTTATATCCTCAGACGATAAAAGGCATACAGGTTCTGCCTATGACGCCCGCAATGACATACCTTGCCTATGATAAAAATTATCTCAACAACTTTTATACGGAAATGATATCCGAAACCAGTACCAAGCCTCAGCAATGGTGGGATATTTGGGTAAGGCTTATTGCTTTATCCGAACCGTCGGAAGCTATTGATTACTTCAACACTTACAAAGAAAACTCTGCAGAAGAAGGCAGTTCAAAAAGTTTTACTTATCATTTTATGAAATTTTTCGAAAAATACGGGACTCCGGATTTTTCTTATACCGCCGATTATCCGTCGTATATGGTTTTGACAAACGGCAGTTCCGTATCGTCGGTAAGTGCGGCAAGGACATCAGGCAGCGGCTCTACCGTAACTTACTGTGCGTACAACCCGACAAACGCCAATAAAACTGTACATTTTTACAATTCGGCAGGAAAAAATATCGGAAGTTTAAATGTTCCCTCACAAGGTTTTGCCATAACTTCATCTTTAATCCAAAATGACGACGGCGAAAAATTTTCGGTATTTCCCGTTCCTTACAAACCGAACAGCACAGGCAAATACGGCGGTAACGGCATAACATTTTTAAATATCAGTCCGAAATCAAACATAAAAATATTCAATGTCGCCGGGGAAAAAGTTTTTGAAACGACTACGGGCTCGGAAGATTCTTATTATTTGTGGGACGGCAAAAATAATTCCGGAAACAATGTCGCTTCCGGAGTGTATATCTATTTTATAAAATCCGGCGGAAATACAAAGAAAGGCAAAATCGCAATAGAGAGATAATCCCAAATGAAAAATGCAGTTATAAGATGGACGGTAATTTTGTTGTGTTTGGCAACGGTATATTTTATAGCAGATATAAAAGTGAAATCCATAGTTCAAAAAAATTTAAATTCCATAGTAACGGTGGAGTTTCCTCAGTACGGTAAAGAGGAATTAATAAAAGATTCCGAAACAAGAATGAAGTATCTGCTTACAAGAACAAACGTAAAGTTTTCAATTCATAAAGTTAAAATGAAAGAAAATCTTTGGCTTATTGCCAAAAAACACGGATATTCCGTACATACCATTATAGGTTGTAATCCGCAGATGAAAACATATCACGTAAATGTAAACGACAAACTTTTACTTCCCGAAACAGGCGGTTGTTTACATCCGGTAAGCCCGACGGACACTTGGGCTTCGATAGCGGAAAAATATGATATTGACGAACAAACTTTGAAACAGACAAACTGCAGAGTTTATGATTTATCAAAAGAAGTTTATATTTTTGTACCCGGCAGAAAGCCCGCCGTAGATACGCTTAACGAAAGTATGCAGGAAAAATATGCTTTAAGAGATTTATTCCGTTCACCTCTTGCGGGACGATTATCAAGTACTTTCGGAACAAGGCGTCATCCCGTAACGGGCAAAATCAGCAAACACGGCGGAATAGATATAGCCGTAAAAACGGGAACTTTGGTAGCGGCTGCTGCCGACGGAATAGTTACCGTTGCAAGCACAAATGCGGGATATTACGGAACTGCCGTTTTTATAGACCACAGAAACGGATACGTTACGCACTACGGACATCTGTCAAAAATTCTTGTACGTGTCGGGCAGAAAGTTAAAATGGGGCAGATTATTGCACGCAGCGGTGCTACAGGAAGAGTTACAGGACCGCATTTACATTTTACCGTTAAGAAAAACGGCGTAGGTGTTGATCCGCTAAAATTTCTGTGGTAACTTTTAGAAGATTAGAAGATTGGAAGATTGGAAGATTAGAAGATGGAAGATTGGATGAGGCAACTTTTAATAAAATGTTAAAAAATATATTAAATTCATTTTATGAAAAAAGATACCATATCTTAATTACCTGTTTTGCAATATTGCTTAACTGGGCGGGACACACTTTTGTTTATGAAAACAGTTACAGATTTTTAACCTTTGATATGGTGGGGACTTTTGTTGTTGCAATGACATTGGGAACGGTTTGGGCATTGATTGCAGCCATCGTTACGCCTATTGTTCTTTCCAATATAACGTCTCCGCATTTCATTTATTTGGCAGTTATAAATATGACGGGGGCCATTGTATGGGGCTGGCTTGCCGAAAGCGGTAATCTGATTCTTTTCAATACAAGAAGCAAAAACAAAAACAGTCTGTCTCAAACCATAGCCATTTCCGTACGGTTTATCCTGTTCGCTGCCATACTTACGGGACTTATAATATCTTTATCGTCGTCAATAATAAAAAATATTATATTCAAAGACGCAGTTTTCAAACAACCTTATTCAATATATTTTACCGACCTTTTTAAAAATATTTTTGATATCGACAGTACCAGTACGTTATCTCTTCTTGCCAATTATATTGCGGAAACTTTTATAGAAATACCGAACATAATAATTACCGTTCTTGTAGGATGTATAATTTCCATGACAATATTAAAATACAATACGCTGATGTTTACGCAACATTATGAACACAAAATAAAAGATAACAACATTTCGTGGTTCAATATTTGTTTATCCAATATTACCATAGTGGAGTTTATAATTTTTGTCGTTTCGGGCTACATTTACATATCGACGGTTAAATCGGTTTCAAACAGCATACTGACCAACCTGATGAACGACATATCCATCAATTCCCTGCACGGCTACATCTTTTTGGAAATGATTTCTCTGCCTCTAACCATAATAATATTGGTTCTTTTCTTAAAAATAATTCTGCCGGCAAAAAGCAAAAATAATTTTGATTTCAGCTACTTAAAAAGAAATATTTTAAACAAGAAAGAGTTTGATTCCGATATAACAAAATTTATAATTACTCTGTCAACAATATCGGTTGCCGTAGTTTTGGCATACCTGTCGATTACGGTTCATTTTACGGGAATTACCCCGATAAAATATTATCAGAACAATGCCGTTTCTCCCGCAAATACAGGCAATTTTGTATGGCTGATAATTTTAATAATAACTTTTATTCTTATAGACAAGTACAATAACAGCTTAACAAGAGATATTACATTGGAAAATGAACTGATAAAAAAACAGACGGTAACCGAAATTTCGGATTCTTTTGACACGCAACGTCAAAAATTACAGGCGCTGGAACTTAACTGGTCGCAGGATACGGTGGAACTGTTAAGGAGCAGCCGACACGATTTGATAAACGAACTGGAAAAAACAAAAACAGGACTTAACGATTTGTTGTTTGAAGTTTATGAAAAAATAGTAAAACCGTACAAAGATGCCATTTTGGAAAACCAAAAAAATACAAGAGAACATATTGAAGAGCTGGGCAACGGAATACTTCTTAAGAAAAGCATATCCTTTATACAGGAAAATATTAAAACACAAATTGCGTTTTACAATTCAAAACTTAAACCTTATATACACATAAATTATGACGATTTCGATAATGAAGCCGATAAGTTTTCCTGCTACTCAAACAGGCTGATATACGTTGCAATTAATAATATCCTCGACAATTCCATTTTCGCCCTGCAGAAACTTCTTCTTGACGACAAATTTATAGCCAAACTTGACGTATCGTTAAAATTATCCGACGATGCAAAGAATTTAAAAATCTTAATTACCGATAATGCCGGCGGTGTTCCGGAAAGTAAATTACAGAAACTTTATAAAGAGCAGGTGGAAAGTTCAAAAGGGCAACGTTTGGGCGAAGGGACAATTCATACCGCATATTTTATAAACATATTGAACGGCAAAATAAGTGCGGAAAATATTGTATATGCCGACGGAACAAAAGGGCTTAGAACAAAAATTTCAGTGCCTGTAAGAAATAATTAGAAATTATAATTAAAAAGGCGGGAACTATGGACAAAAAAATTATAGCCTTAACCGATGACGATGTTAATATTCGCAATTCTCTTGAAAGAACAATTCTTAAACATTTTACCGACGTTGAAGTAAAACAATTTTCTTCAACGTTGGAACTGAAAAGATTTGTTCTTAATAACCCTACAACAATAAATTTATTAATTCTTGATATTCATTTCGGAGTCGGTGAAACCGGCATTGATATTCTTCCCTTTGTTAAAGAAACCGCACCTTCAATACAGATTATTCTGTTGTCCGCAATGGAGAAAACTTACGGACAGTCCGTAACCGATGTCGCGGGAGAATATATTTTTGATTTTATGTCCAAGCCCGTTACCGAAACAGAGCTTATCATTAAAGTAAAAAAAGCCTTATCCTCGCAAAAAAATTCTTTAAACAAAACGGTACGGGATTTACAGTCGCAAAACAATATATTAAATTCCATACTTGACAATAAACAACAGATATCAAAAGGTGCAGGAAGAATGTTTGAAGATGAAGTTTTTGAGAAATTAACAAAAATGTCTCAAGCCATAATGAATAACGAATTTTCTCCGAAAAAAAATGCCGTCGTATTTTCACAGGAAATAGATGCTTTGGCTTTTACTAAGCCGCCGCTCCCGTTTGCCGTTCTCGTTTTTGAAACAAAATATTTCCCCAACGCAAAACTTGTCGGAAGTGCAAACGAAGATACAAAAATATTTGTTGACGGCAAAGAAATGTTATCCGAAAAAAGAAGAAATGTTTTTGAACAGTCGGACAATCAGTTTAAACGGGTCAGCAAAAGAATAGAGAAGATTTTGAAAGAGAACAATATAAATGACAGAAACGAAAGATTAAGACCTTTTATTCAGACTTTTGTTGTTTTTACGGATTCTACCGATATAAGCGAGCTTGATTTGACCAATGCAAACAAATACACCAAGTTCATAAAGCTGAAAGATCTGACTCAGGATTTTATAATTACGACGGTCTTTTCATTGCCGAAAAGAAGCGTCAGTGAAGAAGTTAAGAGGATTATTATGAATAATCTTATAAAATAAGTCGGTTTATAACGACCTTTATATTTTGGCTGTGTCTTTGAGTTTATAAACCTTAAAATAAGAGGGGAGAAATGAATATAACAACGTACAGAATACCTTATGCCGATACGGACAACATGGGGGTAGTTTATCACTCAAATTATTTGATTTATTTTGAAATGGGCAGAACCGAACTTATGAGGGAGCTTGGCTATACCTACAAAAAAATGGAAGAAGACGGAATGTATTTTCCCGTAAGAAACATTACGTGCAACTATCATGCTTCCGCAAAATACGATGACATAATAACAATTGAAACATCAGTTTGCGAATTAAAAAATGCAAGCGTAACCTTTGCTTACAAAATATTTTGCGAAGACAGATTACTTACTACCGGAACGACAAAACACCCTATGGTAAACTATGCGTTTAAACCGACAAGAATCCCGCAGGAACTGAAAGAAATGCTTAAAGACCATTTAATAACGACAGGTGAAAGTGCGACAACTTCAGAAGAACGGAAGAACTGAATTCGTGCAGCGAATTTTAAAGGAAAAATATGAAAGAAGAATATTTGTTTGAGGATAATACCAATCAGCCGCTTGCTTCACGTTTAAGACCGAGAAATCTTGATGAGTTTGTCGGGCAGGCACACCTCGTCGGCAAGGGTAAAATATTAAGAAAACTTATTGAAACCGATAAAGTCTCTTCCATTATATTTTGGGGTAATCCCGGAATAGGTAAAACAACTTTGGCAAGCATAATCGCCGCAAAAACAAATTCCGAATTTATAGAATTTTCTGCCGTTACAAGCGGAATAAAAGAAATAAAAGAAGTAATGACACAAGCCGAAAACAACAGAAGATTCGGCAAAAAAACCATCGTTTTTGTGGATGAAATCCATCGTTTTAACAAAGCTCAGCAGGATGCCTTTTTGCCTTTTGTGGAAAAAGGCAGTATTATTTTGATAGGTGCTACGACGGAAAACCCTTCTTTTGAAATAAATTCCGCACTCTTATCCCGTTGTAAAGTATTTGTTTTTAAACCGCTTGAACCGAAAGATTTGGTAATTCTTTTAAAGCGTGCAGTTACCGACGAAAGAGGTTTCGGCAAACAAAAAATTATAATGACAGACGATATGTTCGATATTATTGCCGAGTTTGCCAACGGCGATGCGAGGGCTGCTCTTTCTACTTTGGAAATGGTTACTTTAAACGGTGATATTGACGACAAAGGAACAATTACGGTTACAAAAGAAACTTTGGAACAGTGTGTTTCGAAGAAATCGTTACTTTATGATAAAAACGGCGAAGAACATTACAACATAATTTCCGCACTTCATAAATCCATGAGAAATTCCGACCCCGACGCTGCCGTTTACTGGCTGGCAAGAATGCTTGAAGCAGGTGAAGATCCGCTATATATCGCCAGACGCGTTACGAGGTTTGCTTCCGAAGATATCGGGCTTGCCGATTCCCGTGCTTTGGAAGTGGCGGTTGCCGCATATCCCGCCTGCCATTTTATCGGTATGCCGGAATGCAGTGTTCATTTAACGCATGCCGTTGTTTATATGGCTATGGCACCAAAATCAAATTCCATGTATATGGCATACAACAGAGCGAAAGTTGATGCTACGGAACATCTTGCAGAGCCTGTTCCGCTTATTATAAGAAATGCTCCCACAAAACTGATGCAGGAGCTGAACTACGGCAAAGGCTATCAGTATGCCCACAATACCGAAGAAAAACTTACAAATATGCAGTGTTTACCTGACAATTTAAAAGACAGACAATATTATCAACCTACCGAACAGGGACTTGAAGCAAAATACAAAGAGAGATTGAAGCAGATTAAAGAGTGGAAGAAAAAACACAACGGGTAAAACGACTAAAGAAGTGTGGCAAAAACAAGAAGTTTTCTGCCGAATATTTTTATTATTTTTTTATAAGATTTAAAATCTCTTTTTCCAATTCCAAAATTCTGTTTTTTAATTCCAAATTTTCATTTTTTAATTTTAATATTTCAACATCTTTCTTATCATCAGAACTTTCAAAAAAATAATTCAAAGAAACATCCAAAGCATCCGCAATTTTTTTAAGAAATGTTAAAGACGGATTTCTTCCTCCGTTTAACAATAAGAACAGCAAAATATTCTTATGGCAGGGAGATAACATAGCAATCTCTCTGCTTTTATTTTAAAATCAGGAAGGAATTTTTGTTTCATATTGTATTGGACAGAAAATAAAAAATTTAATATAATAACCGATATGTTTAAAATTTATTATTACTTATCCAAGCAGTTTCTGAAACCGCTGTTTTTTATATCGTTTGCTTTCGGTTTTGTTGTACTTATTTCGGAATTTTTCAGAGAAATGAGTATGTATATGGAACTGAAAACTCCGTTTATTACCATAGCGGAATATCTGTTTTTCAATTTGCCTTGGTGGATGATAGACGTGTTTGCCGTTTCGGTCCTTTTGGCACTGCTTTTTTCACTGGGAGAACTCGCCAAAAGAAATGAAATTACGGCACTTAAAGCTTCCGGCGTAAATATGTGGCGTATTATCAGCCTGTTTATGATTCTCGGTTTTTGTATAGGTATTTTTGATTTTTCCGTCAGAGAATTTGTTATCCCGAAAACGGTGGTAAGGGCAGAATACGTAAAGAAAGTAAAAATAAAAAAAAGAAAACTTGAAGATATCCCAAGCGAACATAAAAATATTATAGTTTCAATTCCCGGAAATACCAGAATGTCGGTAGGCTATTTAAATATAAAAGACGCTTACATGAGAGATATTATTATTGATAAATACGACGACAAATATCATATTAAAGAAAATATCGTAGTCGGGGAAGGCTATTACAAAAACGGTGCTTGGATATTACAGAACGGCGTTACGAGAAAATTTACAAAAGATAAAAGCTGGAACGAAGAATTTTTTACAACCAAACCTTTTGCCTTTACCGTCAAACCGGAAGACTTTGTAGTAAAAGACACTCGCTACGAGCAAATGAATTTAAAAACTTTTAAGGAATACATTCAGAAAAAACAAATGCTTGGCGAGAATACTTTAAAAGCTCAAATAAAATATCATTCACGTTTTGCAAATGTTTTCTGTCATATAATTGTTATGATGATAGGTATTCCGTTTGCTTTAGGGTTAGGAAACAAATTCGGCAAAATTATCAGTTTTACTTTCGCTTTAATTTTTTCATTTATTTACTGGGCGGTACAAGCCGTATGTTTATCGCTCGGCGAAAATCAGGTAATTAATGTTTGGCTGTCGGCGTGGTTGCCGAACATTATATTCGGTATTATCGGAATATATTTAATGTCCCGTATAAAAAAATAAGTTGCATACGGTAATAAAATTTTTAAAAGTTCTTGACAATAAGAATTTTTTGAATTATAATAGACGTGTAGTTTAAATGAATTTTAACAACTGAATATCTGATGTTTTTGGAATTTCTACGAAAGGTAGAAACACTTTGCTAAAGCAAAGAAGCGCTAAGTCCAAAAACAATCGTTTGAAAATTTGTAAGAATAAATCAGAAGCTATGTTGATTCATTCTTATGGTTTTATCTTTCGCCTCTTTTAGGGGCGAAAGTCAGCGATTGTGTATGGTTTTGTTAGCGCTTACCTGCACAGTCGCTTTTGTTTTGCTCAACAAAATTCTCTCCTTTCGTAAAATCCGAAAAAGAAAAATCACGTAGCGGTGTTTCAGGCTCTTTGAAGAAATTTTACTTTTT
>CALGGE010000090.1 GCA_937916125.1 uncultured Elusimicrobia bacterium
CCAATCGCTTATTAATGTATTATATATTGAGCAAATCCTAATTTCATAACTAATATTCATTTTTAAATTATCTATAGAGCAATTAGAGTTAGTACCTTCATATACTTTAGTAAATAGATCATCTGAATTTTCCTTTCTTATTTCTACCCTAAATTTTATTTTATTGTTAAATATATCAAAATATGATAGAATAACAATACGTTGTAAAAAATAAAAACAGCTTGCCGGAGATATAAAAATATGTATTATTTGGTATTCAGTATTGTATGCAGCGTAGCTGTTTCGATATTACTAAAAATATCTAAAAATAAAAACATTTCAATCAATCAGGCGGTAGCAATTAATTATCCCGTAGCGGCAATCTGGGCTTTTGTTTTATTTAAACCGAATTTCGCCGACAATTTTAATATCTTATTATCAGAATGGCAGATTATATTACCGTTAGCGTTTTTGTTGCCCGGTGTTTTTATTATTATGGGCGAATGTGTTATTCGTGCAGGTATAGCAAAATCTGATGCAGCACAGCGATTATCATTATTTTTGCCGATACTCTCGGCATTTCTGATTTTCGGAGAAACTTTATCTTCAGGTAAATTTTCTGCGGTTATTTTAGCAATAATTTCTTTGATGGCATTAGTGTATAAACCTCAAAACGAAACTGACGGTAAAGGTGCAATTTGGGCATTGACGGGAGTATGGTTAGGGTATGGAATAATTGACATATTATTCAAACAATTATCTAAAAATGCCACAATGACAGCCACAAATTTATGTACATTGTTTATTCTCTCGGCGATAGTGCTGTTTACATATTTAATTATAAGAAGAACAAAGTGGACTGCGGCAAGCATATTCGGCGGAATAATTTTGGGATGTTTAAATTTCGGCAATATTTACTTTTATTTCCGTGCACATCAGGCATACAACAACAATCCGACGCTGATTTTTGCAGCAATGAATTTAGGCGTAATCTCGTTAGGTACAATTATGGGTACTGCATTTTTTAAAGAGAAAATTAATGTTATTAATATTATCGGTATAGTGTTGGCAATTATGTCCATCGTATGTTTATTTTACACGATGTAAATTGCTTCCTTTATATTATTTTTTGGCAAAACATATATGAAAGAAATGAAAAAAATTATAAGCGTATCAATTATTTTATGTATCGGAATTACTGTATTATATTTTTTAAATAATATAAATTTAAAAAAAGGAGAAAATCAAATGGCAAATTTTTATGACTTTTCCGTAACAACCGCAAAAGGAGAAGAAATTAAAACGGCAGATTTTAAAGGGAAAGTAGTTTTGATTGTAAATACTGCAACAGGATGCGGCTTTACACCGCAATATGCACCGATAGAACAAATGTACAAAGATTATCACGATAAAGGGTTGGAAATTCTTGATATTCCATGCAATCAGTTCGGCGGACAAGCTCCCGGAACAGACGACGAAATTCGTGAATTCTGTACAATACATTACAATACGACATTCCCTCAAATGAAAAAGTCCGATGTGAACGGAGATAATCAATTACCTTTGTATAAATATTTAAAAGAACAACAAGGGTTTAAAGGATTCGGTGAAGGAAAGATGGCTCAATTTATGAAACAGCACCTTTCAAAAATTGATCCGAACTATGAAAAAAATTCCGACATAAAATGGAACTTTACAAAATTTGTTGCAGATAAAAACGGAAATGTTGTTGCAAGGTTTGAACCGACTGCAGATATGACAGAAGTAGAAAAATGTATTAAGGAATTGTTGTAATATTATTGTCGGAAAATCTCTCTCCGTAGTAAACGTTGTCTGCTTTTACCACAGACCAAGACGTTTTTATTCCGTTGAAAGATTTTCCGACAAATTTTATTATATCAACTAAAACACCTGATAAAATCAGTCCCGTAACGAAACCTACTATTACGGTTACTGCAATATTTTTCATTTCTAAAAATTAGAAACCGAAGTTGAATATTACAAATACAGGTAACATATTAGGTTTGTTTCTGATAACGTTAACAAGACCAACCTGAACTCCGCCGTTCATATGTTCTGCCCAGTTAACAAAACCAAGTTGAAGACCTTTCGCCGTATCAGCATAGTTTACCCAACCGAACTGAACACCGGTTATGTCTTTTGCATAGTTTACTAAGCCCCATTGAACTCCTGTAATGTCTCCTTTTACCCAGTTAACAGCACCTGCTTGAACTCCGGTAAATTCCTGTACCAAGTTTACCCAACCCCACTGAACCCCCGTTCCGTCTTCAGTGTTGTTTACGATTCCGAGCTGAACGCCTCTTAATTTGTCTGCCTGAGAATAAATTATACCGAGCTGAACACCGTCAACAGCTTTTGTCTGAGAACCGATACCGAGTTCAAGACCGCCGGTATAATCTCCGTTAGGATAGCAAATATCATCCCACAGAGACAACTTAATTACTTGTGCCTGAGCACTTGCTGCAGTCATCAAAAATGCTGCTGCAACGAACAACCCTAATACAACTTTCTTCATTTACTTCTCCTCCATTATTTTATTAACAGGTTGCCGATATCATTTATAAGAATACCGAACCCCGTTTGTTTTTTTGCACTTACACAATATATATCCTGTTCGGACACATTGCACACTTCACAGATTTTACATTTTAATTCTTCCAAATTCAAGTTTTTTACCTTGTCGGTTTTATTTGAAATAATTTTGAAAGGAATTTTTAACTCCCTTACCCAGTCCATCATCATAAAGTCCAATTCGGTAGGTCCGACGAAAGAATCTATTAAAATATAAATCATTTTTAATGTTTTTCGGGAAGTAATATAAGTTTCTATCATTTCTTTCCAAACTTTTTTTTCGTTATCCGTTACCCTTGCAAAACCGTATCCGGGCAAATCCACAATCCATCGTCCCCTTGCCGGCGTAAAAACGTTTATGGCTCTCGTTCTTCCCGGAGTTTTGGACGTACGTGCAAGATTTTTTATTTTACATATTGAATTTATTACGGAACTTTTGCCGACATTGGACCTTCCGACAAAAGCTACTTCCGCTATGCTCTGCGGAAGCAGTTTTGCATTTGTTTCCGATATAAAAAATGATGAATTGGATAAATTTATTGCCATTTATAATTTTTTGTTTTGTTGTGTATTGATAACACTTCTATCTTGTATATTTTACAAAAAATTTTTTTAATTATAAAGAAAAAAAGCGGAATTGTCGTTATTAAAAACATACAATTCCGCCACAAGTAAGAGCATTGCTATGAGATGCTCTATTTATATATATTTTTTAAAGTATATAAATTAAGAAGCTGAGTACCAAGAAGAATCCAAACTTCCATTACTGTCTTCTCCTTCCACAAATTTAGCACCTTTAGTAATGTTATATTGTATAAATAATTTTCCTTTCCCTGCTTTTATTAATTCTTCAGGTTTAAACAAACCTGCATGAAAATAAAATTTGCAATTTCCAGTATTTGTACCCGTATGAAATTTGCTAAAATATTTATTCCCTCTTGCATCAATATTTAATGTTGGTTCAAAACTTGTCGTAGCATTATATCCATTAGAACCACTTAAAAAATTACCGTACTCACTATAGTATGCCTTTTGTGCTGACAGAATTGTACCGAGCAACGCATACCCTTCCGAATACATTGCTTTTGTAACATATCCGCGATAGATAGGAACTGAAATTACCGACAAAATAATTACAATGGCGATTGTAATTACCAATTCCACTAACGTGAACCCTTTTAAT